>JBBRGY010000472.1:0-2815 GCA_038223495.1 Burkholderiales bacterium
GACCGTTGTGTTCGTCATCATGGCCATCGTGCTGCTGTTCCGGCCGGCTGGTTTGTTTGGCAAAGAGAAATAGAGCGCGACGATGGCTAACAAACAACTACTCGGTTATGCACTCCTGCTCGTGGCACTGATCGCTGCGCCGTTTTTGGGGGCGTATCCAATTCTGGTGATCAAGCTTTTGTGTTTTGCGTTGTTCGCATCGGCGTTCAATCTTCTGCTGGGTTTCACGGGACTGCTGTCGTTTGGACATGCTGCGTTTCTAGGTGGCGCTGGTTACGCTGCCGGTCACGTGATGAAAGTCTGGGGCTGGACGCCAGAACTGGGGTTGCTCGCGGGCATGATTGCTGGCGCGGCACTAGGAGGACTGTTCGGTCTCTTTGCGATCCGCCGGCAGGGCATTTATTTTTCGATGATCACGCTTGCGCTGGCGCAGATGTTTTTCTTCTTTTGCCTGCAAGCACCGTTCACCGGCGGTGAAGACGGCCTGCAAGGCGTGCCGCGCGGCAAGCTGTTCGGCATGATCGATCTCAGTAATGATCTGGTGATGTATTACGTCGGACTGGCGATCGTCGCAGCGGCATTCTTGTTGATCGTGCGCACGGTGCATTCACCCTTTGGACAGATTCTCAAAGCGATCAAGGAAAACGAGCCACGCGCGATTTCACTGGGATACGATACCCACCGCTTCAAGCTCATTGCATTCATGATTTCGGCGGGCATTTCTGGCCTTGCTGGCGCGTTAAAGACAGAAGTCCTCGGTTTCGCCACGCTCTCCGATGTTCACTGGTCGATGTCGGGATCGGTCATTTTGATGACGCTGGTCGGCGGTCTCGGCACGCTGTCCGGCCCATTAGTCGGTGCGGCAGTCGTTATCGCTCTGGAAAATAAACTTGGTGAAGTCGGCAACTGGATCGCTGCGGTGTCAGGCATTGAGTGGTTCAAGTCGCTCGGCGAATCCGTAACTTTGGTGACCGGCATGATATTCGTGGTCTGCGTGATGGCGTTCCGTCGCGGCATCATGGGCGAAATCATCGCGTTGCGGGATCGCTTGCGCGGCAAGCGGTAGCGTCACCCGACCTACCAATACGCTTCAGTCGTAATTTGCCCCGCCTCTTTTCGGCGGTGCTTCTTCAAGCCTCGAGCCTTTAAAACCGCCAGCGTATCGGCCACCATTTCCGGGTTTCCGCACACCATACAGTGTGCGGTTTCTGCATTCAACGCGATTCCCGCACGCGCTTCGAGCGAGCCGTCCGCGATGGCGTTTGGGATTCGGCCGCGCATCGCGCCTTCGTGATCTTCGCGCGAAACGAACGGTATGTATTGAAATCGCCCCGGATAAGCTCGGGTGATGGCGTCGATCTGGTCACGATAAGTCAATTCAGCGGCAGCGCGCACTGCGTGAACGAGTACGACTTTTCTGAATTTTTGCCAGAGCGCATCCGTCTTCAGGCAGGACAACAGCGCGCCGTTGGCGGTGCCGGTGGCCAAGCCCCAGAGCACGTCGGCATCCGGGACTTCAGGCATTGAGAAGAAACCGTACGCAATCGGGCTGACATACACGGCGTCACCCAGGTGCAGGCCATGCAGTGCGGGCGTGAGCACGCCGCCGAGGCTCGCAGGCACTTCGGTGAGCACGATCTCGAACGGGCGCTCGTGCGGCGCGTTAACGAGTGAATACGGCCGCATGACAAGCGCATGAGATAACTCAGCAGAATCGCCGCTGGTGGGTAATTTGAGTCCCACCTGACAGTATTGCCCGGCGATAAAACCCGCTAGCGGCGCTTCAAACTGCAATGAAAACAAATTACTGGTGTGATCTGTGCGGCCGACGACGCGGCCTTCGATAAACTTCTGTGACATATGTGCCCTTAGCGCAAGAGAAGGATTTTACGTGCCGATCACTACGCTGTTTTTTGACCTTGACGGCACGGTGTCGAATAATTTTGACGGCATTGCCCGTTGTCTTAACTTTGCGCTGAAAGAGCTCGGGCTTCGCGAGTTGTCCGATGCTGAGGTTTTGCCGTTTGTGGGCCCTCCGTTTCGCGAATCACTACCGCGCATGTTTCCCGGCATTGACGCCGAAGCTGCGTTGCACCTTTACAGGACGCGTTATCAGGAAAAGGGTTGGCTGGAAAACAATCTGTACGACGGCATGACGGACGCGATTCGGTCGCTACATTTGCAGGGTTTCACCATCGCGTTGTGCACCAGCAAACCGCGAATTTTTGCTGAACGCATCATTGATCATTTTCAGCTAACTCGCTATTTCGACGGCATTCACGGCCCCGAGTTTGACGGAAAGTTTGATCGAAAAACTGATCTGCTCGCGCATCTCGTGTCGAAATACGACGTCGCGCCAACCAATGCGGTGATGATTGGTGACCGCGACAAAGACATCGAAGCCGCCAAGCACACGGGCTCGCATTCGATCGGTGTGCTGTGGGGTTTCGGTTCGCGAGGCGAGTTGCAAAACGCGGGCGCGCACCGCATCATCACGCAACCCGATGAACTGATTCACACCATCCACGCGATGGCTTGACCGACCCGACCGAGGTAATCACTATGGAACTGATTCATACCGTTGCCGAGCTACGCAAATACCTGCGTGGCGTGCCGAATAACGTGTTCGTTCCGACGATGGGCAATCTGCATGAAGGGCACTTGCGTCTCGTCGAAGAGGCGCGCCCACGCGGGGCTTGCACGGTGGTGAGCATTTTCGTGAACCGCTTGCAATTTGGGCCGAAGGAAGACTTTGATCGCTATCCGCGCACACTGAAGGACGATTGCGCAAAGCTCGAAAGCATTGATTGTGATG
>JBBRGY010000473.1:0-2813 GCA_038223495.1 Burkholderiales bacterium
GCCATGTCTGGTGAAACCAATCGCCTGCTAGCGCTTGCCAAAGAAGTTAACGCAGACCCTAGCCCGCGCGAGCTTGACATGATTGCTTCGACTGGCGAACAGGTGTCGGTCGGCCTGCTGTGCATTGCGTTGCAAGCTGAGGGCGTTGATGCGGTGAGTTATTGTGGATGGCAAGTCCCGATTCGTACCGACAATTCGTTCACTAAAGCGCGCATTACCAGCATCGACGACGCTCGCGTTCGGGCCGATCTGGCGCTGAACAAAGTCGTGGTGATCACAGGTTTTCAAGGCGTCACCGATGATGGACACATCACAACGCTGGGTCGCGGCGGATCGGACACGCAAGCTGTTGCCGTTGCGGCAGCGATGAAGGCCAGCGAATGCCTGATCTACACCGATGTCGACGCGATATACACCACCGATCCGCGCGTTGAACCTGATGCCCGACCGCTGAAAACGGTGACATTTGAAGAGATGCTCGAAATGGCATCGTTAGGTTCGAAAATTTTGCAAATTCGCTCAGTTGAATTCGCCGGTAAATACAAAGTCCCAACGCGCGTCTTGTCGAGTTTCACCGATCCGATGATTCCAATCGCGGAAGAGGCTGTTTCTGGCACGCTAATCAGTTTTGAGGAAGAAGAAAACGTGGAACAAGCCATCATCTCCGGCATTGCCTTCAATCGTGACGAGGCCAAGGTTTCTGTGCTCGGCGTGCCGGATAAACCGGGCATTGCGTTTGCGATCCTCGGGCCTGTCGCCAAAGCCAACATTGACGTCGACATGATTATCCAGAACGCCGGCGTCGGCGGCACCACGGATTTTTCGTTCACCGTGCATCGCAACGAATTGCAAAAAACGCTGGACGTTTTAAAAGCAGAAGTTCAGGATGTGATTCAGGCGAAAACCGTCATCGGCGACGCCAAATGCGCCAAGGTCTCAGTCGTCGGTATCGGCATGCGCTCGCACGTTGGTATCGCGGCGCTGATGTTCGAAACGCTGTCGAAGGAAAGCATCAACATTCAGATGATTTCCACCAGCGAAATCAAGATTTCCGTGGTCATCGACGACAAGTACATGGAGCTTGCCGTGCGCGAGTTGCACAAGGCGTTTGAGCTGGATAAAGTGGTCGCTTAGCCGTCCAGCTAGCAGTGGCACAAAAGCCCGCTATAATCACTGGCTAACGGAGACGTGACCGAGAGGCCGAAGGTGCTCCCCTGCTAAGGGAGTATACGGTGATGAGCTGTATCAAGGGTTCGAATCCCTTCGTCTCCGCCAAGCAACTAAGCCACCCGCACGGTGGCTTTTTTGTTTGTCTTGGGCCGATAAGAAATTTTCGCTACTAACCGTTCAGCAATAGCATCACAAAGAACACGCCCCACTTTTTGAACGCTCTAAACACTGCTTCTCATCGCTCTGCTTCGCGGATAGTTTTCGCGGCGCTGTTGCTGCTCGTTCTCGCTCTTTATTTGCCGTCGCTTCGCGATGCGCTCGTTTTCGACGACGCAATCATCCGCAGTGGGCAGCTGTTTGCGGAATACGGCAAACTGTTTGCTCTCAAGCCTCGCTTGCTTTCGTACAACACCATTGTCTGGTTGCATGCGCTTGTGGGCGATGCATGGTGGGTGCAACGACTTGTCAATATCGTCTTGCATCTCGCTGTGGTCACCATGCTTTACGCTTTCTACCGGCAATTGCTGGTGACTCTGGCGTTGACCGAGGCTACGGAAGAAAAATCGCAGCGATCTGTTCGCTGGGCATTGTTCATTGGCGTGGCTTGGTACGCGCTCAATCCAACTGCGGTGTATGCGGTTGCCTACTTGACGCAGCGCTCCATTGTTATGGCGACGCTGTTTAGTGTCATTGCGTTGTGGGCTGTGCTGAAAGCGCTGGCGACTCAGCGGCGCCGATACTGGCTCGCGGCAGTTATAGCTTATGTCGCGGCAATGTTTTCGAAGGAGTATGCGCTCGCGCTGCCTGCCGTTGCGGTAGCTTTGACCGTGATGGTCCGTCGTCCAAATGCGAAAACTATGGCGATCCTGGGTGGTTTCGGGGTTGTGTTTGCAGCGGCGGCCGGCTGGGTGCTCTACGCTCGCTACGGGAGTATTGTGGGTAAGGCGTTTGACGATAAGTCAGTGTCATACCTCAAGCAGTTAGCAGTCACGACTCCTGGCATAGAGGCTCAGGCTTATCCGCTGTCGATCATTAACCAGATGTGGTTGTATTTCGAATACGGCTGCCGATGGTTTTTACCCTCTACGCGGATGATGTCGATTGACATGCGTCCGATCTTTCCGACTCAGCTTCTGAGCGTTCCACACGTGTTGGGCGTGGTAGGTTACGTTGGGATACTAGCCGGGAGCGTGACGTTGATGCTGCGCTATCGGGATGGTCGTGCGCTCCTCGGTTTTTGCCTGTTTACGCCGACGATTCTTTTCGTTACCGAGTTTTCTACCGTGTGGATTCAGGATCCGTTCGTGCTTTATCGCAGCTACCTGTGGGCGATTGCGGTGCCCGGAGTAATTTACTTGGGGGTGCGGCAATTGGCGGGTCGCATCTCCTTTGCAGCAATTCTGACATCGGCGTGCGCTATCGGTTTGATCATGATTTGGCAAACTACGGATCGCATTGCTTCGTTTCGAACGGAGTTTTCCGTGTGGGACGACGCTGTTCGGAAAGTTCCGCCCGAGCTAGTTGTCGGCAAATCGCGCGCTTACTTGAATCGCGGAGAGGCGTATCAACTAGCCGGTGAAGATAATCGCGCGATTCGCGACTACCAGCGCTCCACTTCTTTTGGCGACAACGGTGAGGGCCTG
>JBBRGY010000474.1:0-2779 GCA_038223495.1 Burkholderiales bacterium
GTCGGTCAGCAGGTGATAGAACGGTGGCATGCCGTGCGGGCGTGGATTGCCCGTCGTCGCCGGCGCAAAACCGCCTTTCAGGATCAGCGAAATCAGATTGGTGGGATTGGCCATCGTCACAGTGCGATTGCCCGCGAGCGCGGGGAAGTCTTCCGATTTGCCTTTGCCCTCATCGCCATGACAGCTCGCGCAGCGGTCTTTGTAGATGCGTTTGCCCGCGTCGTTGATCGTGCCACCGCTGTTGGTTGGATTCACCCGACTATTTGCTGTAACCGTGAGGGACTTCAGATAATCGCTCATGGCGATGAGATCTTCGTTGGTCGCGTGTTGTGTGCTCTGAAAAACAATCTCCGCCATTGGACCGAGTGCTGCGCCGCCTGGTGATGTGCCATCTTTTAGCCATCGTGCGATTTGCTCGATAGGCCAATCTGCAACCGACGCTTCGCGTTTGTCTGTCAGCGACGGTGCATACCAATCGTTCAGCGGCATCATCGCGCCGTCGTAAGTGTGGCCTGCTATCGGTGCGCCCAGCGAGTTTCTCGTGCTGTGGCAGGCACCGCAATGCGCGAGGCCTTGCACCAGATACGACCCGCGACTCCATTGCGCAGATCGCGCGCTATCCGGCTGAAACTGTGATGGCTTGAAGTACAGAAAGCGCCATGCCGCTAGCGCGTACATGTTGTTGTACGGGAATGCCAACGCGTGTTCGGTGTTGCGTCGATTCACCGGTTTCACGCGATGGACCAAAAACGACAAGATCGCGTCAGTGTCTTCACGCGTCGTAAGCGAAAAATGGGGGTACGGAAACGCTGGATACAGCAAACGTCCGTCCCGTGAGCGACCTTCGTGCATGGAGCGATAGAACGCCTCGCTGCTCCAGCGTCCGATGCCAACCGATGTGTCGGGCGTCAAATTGCTCGCGTAGACCGCACCGAACGGCGTGTCGACTGCGCCGCCACCGGCGTACGGTTCGCCACCGCGCGCGGTGTGACAGCCAGCGCAATTGCCGATGCGTGCCAGGTATTCGCCGCGCTCAATTTGCTCAGCGGCCGCAGCAACTTTTTTGGCATCAACTGCCGCAATCGCGCTGCCATTGACTTCGCGGAACAGTGTCATGGTCAGTCCTGCGGTCACCAGAACGAACACGCTGAAAAGTATCAAAAGCAAGCGCCTCATTGCGGCACACCTCCGCAGCGCAGCGGCAACGGCGCGCCCAGTGCGGCGATGGAAGCGGTCGGTTTGCTGTTTGAAGGAACGGGCTGCGACGACAGCCACGCCGTTACCGCGCTCACGTCTTGCGGCGATAAAGCCTTCGCCATTTCACCCATGCAGTCAGGCGCTTGTGCATGTCGTTGACCGGCTCGCCAGGCACCGAGCTGCGCGCTCAGATACGCCGTTGGCAGACCCAACAACCCTGGGATCGCTGGGGCCACGCCAGTGAGCGGTGAACCATGACACGCCGCGCAAGCGGGCAGCTTCCGTGACGGATCGCCGCGCAATACAAGCGTTTCACCGAGCTTTAGCGTTTCAGTAGATGCCTTTGCGGCCTCGGGCGATGGATACGGAATTTCCAGCTCAGAAAAGTACGTTGCGATCTCGCGCAAGTAAGCGTCAGACAGCGGCTGCAGCAGGTGCGTCATCACCGCGTTGTTACGCCGTCCATCGCGAAAGTTCATGAGCTGATTGAACAGATAGCCCGCAGGTTTGCCAGCGATGCGCGGCAAGTATTCCTGGTTGATCGTTCGGCCTTCTTTGCCGTGGCAGCTAATGCAGGGCTGCAATCGCTCGGTCATGGCTTCGTGTGAAATTGGGGCCTGTGCCTGAGCGTGTGTTGACGTAATAGCCAGGAAAATTGCGCTCGAAATGAAGCGCAAAAAATCTGCAAATCGTGTCATGGTGGTAGTGTGGTGGGGCTGGCGGTCGCTTCACCGTCGCGTAATCGTTTGATGTCTTTCACGCGATCAATTTCGACGATGTTGCCGCTGAAAACGATGTGCGCGTTGCTCGTGCCCAGCGCTTGCGCCAGCGGAATCAATGTCGAGCGGGCGCTGGCCTCTACTTCAGGACGCAGCTGTTCGATGAGGGTGTGAGCGTGGCTATGGGCGTGTGACGCCGCACCTTCGAGCAGACGATTTTTGTCTTCTTCCGAGAAGCCAGGGCCGAAGGCACCGTTGAGCAGATCAGGTAACAACCAGGGCATGAATTTACTGCGCTGCTCGTCGTAAAAACGCAGTGAACGCACGCTAATTTCGGCGCGTACGGGTGGCAAATTGAGTTGGGCTGCACGGCCTGCGGCGCTGTCTGTCGTCGTGATTGAAAATTGTGACGACCGTAGATCGTAGCGAAAGTCGATCTGAAATTCGAAGATCATCGCGAGCTTCTTTTGCGAAAAGGCCCAACGCAAATACTTGCGTCCGAACTCACCGAAACTGTAGTCGGTCTCGGTCACGATTTCTTTGGTGACGACTTTAAAGACCGAGAGTTCGCCGACGGCGCGCATGCCTTCAAGTGACGAGTGTGCATGGGTGACGTTGGCGCGCCGATTGCCGTACCTCCTGGCAATTAACCAGCCCAAACCCAGACCGCATGCAACCGCGAGTAGCGTAAACAGGATGTCCATTAACAAAGACTACAACAAGACGATATCGTAGCGCTCTTGGGTGTAACCCGTCTCCACTTGCAACGAGACTGGTTTGCCGATTTCGCCTGATAGATGCGCGAGCGCGGCCGATTCATCGTCAAGGAACAAATCGATGACACTTTGCGCGGCAAGGATGCG
>JBBRGY010000475.1:0-2772 GCA_038223495.1 Burkholderiales bacterium
GAATAAATTCCATTCAGTCGCCAAGCTTTCAGAAAACATCAGCGAAACACCTGAGGGCTTCCTTGTGTGCCTTGGCGTTGCTATCACGCGGGCGGGCGACCTCGTGTATTCGCCGTCGGAAACGCCCGTCACTGCCGGAGATGGCCCGACCATCATCACCCGCACCATCGAAGATATTCATGACCCTGCCACGATTGCCTCTTTTGAAGGCAAGCCGGTCACGATCAACCATCCCGATGATTTCGTCACGCCAGACAATTGGCGCGAACTGGCCGTCGGCGTGGTGCAGAACGCCAGACCTGGTGAGGGTGAGGACGATGACAAATTATTGGCTGATCTACTCATCACAGATCGCGAAGCTATTTCGGCAATCAAAAGCAAAATGCTGCGCGAGGTTTCGTGCGGATACGAAGCAGAGTATATTGAGGTTTCGCCAGGTATCGGACGTCAATTCAATATAATTGGCAATCACGTAGCTCTCGTCGCCTCTGGCCGGTGCGGCTCAGAGTGCGCCATTTTCGATCACGCACCAAAAAAGGAGGAAGCACCCATGACAATGAAAGAAAAATTGCTCGGAATATTCGGCAAGGCGTTTGACGAGGCCATGCCCGAAGAAATCCCTGCCAAAAATGTAGATCCGCTGGACGCGATTATGAAGCGGCTGGACGCGATTGAAGCGGCCAACAAGCCCACTGACGAGCTGCCAGCCGAAGGCGAGAAGCCCGCCGACGAACTGCCAGCCGAGACATCTAGCGTTGAGGCTCGACTTGCTACGCTGGAAGCAGCAATCGCAAAGCTCGTGGGCATTGAGGCGGGTGAGGGTGAAAATGAAACTAGTCTCGATGCTGAGACGGTTGCACGTGCCGAAATCCTCGCGCCAGGATTGGCAAAGTCAAAGGACATGAAAGCCAAGTCGCTGGAAACAGCCTACGGCACCGAAGATGGCAAGGCAATCATCGACCGCCTGCTTGCTGGCAAGACTTTTGACTCTGCCGACAAGGGCATGTTGTTTGTGGCTGCATCGGAAATGCTGAAAAGCGTTCGCCGCACGCAACTCAATGCACATGTTTCTCTGGACTCGCTTCCGAGTATGAAAGCTGGCGATATGACGCCAGAGAAGATCAACCAAATGAACGCCGCTCGTTACGGCAAACAGTAAGGAGAAAACCATGACTAGCTTTTTATATCGCGCTCCATCCGGCGTTGCCGGTGACGTAACCCGTCCCGACGATACCATCGTTGAACCAGGTCTGCTGAACGCAGCCCAGGCACCTGCCGCATTCGGTGTCCCTGTAAAAATCGTATCAGGCAAGTTCGAGAAAATCGCCTCTGCTGACGTTGCGACTGTGTTTGCAGGCATCCTGTCCCGCATCGCTCCGTCGATCGCTGGCGACACGGCTCAGGCATTCGCAAGCGGCACGCCGAACACCGCATCAGTGCAGGGCATCGTCACAAGTGGTTACGTGAACGTGCTTTGTCTTGTCGGCACTCCGGCACGCGGCGGCATCGTGTACATGCGCGTTACAGCAGCTGCTGGCAAGTTGGTGGGCGATCTAGAAGCCACTTCCGACACGACTCTGAGCGTTGCGCTTGTTGGCGTGACTTGGGCAACAGATGGCAAGGATTCCGGCAACGTTGCTGAAATCAGCATCAAATAAGGGGAGATGATATGAAAACTTTTGACAGCACGTTAGCGTACTACGTTAATCAACTCGACAACCTCGACAAGAAATTGTATGAGCCGCTTTATTCAACCACCTGGGGCCGCGACATCAAGTTGCGCACCGGCATCACGATGGCAAACGAATCGACCTCGTTCATTCGCTCGACCATCGGCGCGGTCGGCACGCAGAGCGCCACCGGCAAACCGTGGATCAGCCCGAACACCACAACCCTTCCTGGCGTTTCGATCAATGGCGAGCGTGTGGTTATGCCTCTTCGCTTGCTTGGTCAGGAGGTGTCATACTCTTCAGTCGAGCTGGAACGCAGTCAGTTGTTAGGCCAGTCTGTCGATGCGCAGAAGTTCAACGCACTGAACACCATATACCAAATGGCGACCGATGAAATGGTTTATATCGGTGATTCTGGCGTGGGCGCGACCGGTCTGGTGAACTCGGCATTGGTCACCACCGGCGCGGTGGCGAACGGCGCATCGGCGTCGCCTTTGTGGACATCCAAAACACCGGACGAAATCCTGAAAGACGTGAACGATATGATCACTGCCGCATGGTCTGCATCTGGATTTGCTGTCTGTCCTGATACGCTGTTGCTGCCTCCTACCCAGTTCGCATACATCGTCAGCCAGAAGATCAGCTCTGCCGGAAATGTGTCTATTTTGACTTTCTTGCAGGACAACAGCATCTCGCTGAGCGTGAATGGCCGCAAGTTGGAAATCCAGCCGCTGAAATGGCTGACTGGTCGCGGTGCTGCTGGTGCCAACCGCATGATTGCATACACTAATGACATAGACCGCGTTCGCTTCCCAATGGTTCCAATTCGTCGCGAAACGCCATATTATTTGGGCATCAAGTTCAACGCGCCGTACACCTGGGCATTCGGTGAGGTGGAATTCGTTTTCCCCGAAACCGCTATTTACCGCGACGGCATTTAACTCGCAACGTGGCCGGTCTAATATCCGGCCTCATTAACAGGAGATTGAAAATGCAAGTTCAATTTAATAAACCAGTAACACTGGGTGAAAATACCTACGGCAAAGGCCAGCACGACGTTCCAGATGCTGACGCCGCCGGATGGTTTTTTGATGCTCTAGTA
>JBBRGY010000476.1:0-2747 GCA_038223495.1 Burkholderiales bacterium
TGCCTCAGCGCAGGCGGCAACCACACCCTTCCGGATCGCTGCCACCACCATCCCGATTGTCGGCAGCACGCAACTGTTTCCAGTGCGCCGCATCTACTGCATTGGTCGCAACTACGCGGCGCATGCACGTGAAATGGGCTCGGATCCCACGCGTGAACCACCCTTCTTTTTCCAGAAGCCAACCGATGCGATTCAGCTGGTGCCGCCGGGCCAGACGGTAGATCATCCGTATCCGCCGCTGACTAAAAATTATCACTACGAAATTGAGCTCGTCGCCGCGCTGCACAGCGGCGGTCGGAAAATTGCGCCCGTCGACGCGTTGAAACACGTCTTCGGCTACGCAGTCGGGCTCGACATGACACGCCGCGATTTGCAGCGTGCGATGGGCGATGAGAAGAAGCCGTGGGAAATCGGCAAGAGCTTTGATCGATCAGCGCCGATTGGCCCAATTCACCGCGTTCAGGACACCGGGCATTTCACGCGTGGCAAGATTGAGTTGCTGGTCAATGGCAAGGCCAAACAGAGCGCGGATTTGCAGCAGATGATCTGGAACGTCGCTGAACAAATCAGCAAACTCTCCGATGCTTTTGAGCTGATGGCGGGCGACATCATTTACTCCGGCACGCCGGAAAACGTGGGCCCGGTGGTGCGTGGCGACGTGATGACGGGCAAGATCGAGAAGCTGCCGGATATCTCCGTGAAGGTCGTTTGAACCACCCACGAACCATTCAACTTCAGGCTGAATTGACGTTCACATTAGGGCTAGTGGTCGATAACGGCTAAAGTCAACTTTCTTCATCACGCGGACCTAGCCCCTAACCAGGCTGAATTGCAGCGTAAAGCTGCTAAGCCTTTTTCCTAAAGCCAAGCTCAACGTAGGGCAGCGCGTAGCTAGAGTCGCAGCTGCTACTGAGAAGTGGAAAATTGAGTACGGTTTAGGCGTGCCGCCTGGCAGCACGCCAATTGCGTTATTCGAAGTCTGGCATGGGTGGTTTGCCCGGCGCACCGCCCTCAGCACGTGGCGCAGCACCTGCCCCCGGCCCGCGACCACGACGACGGCGACCGCTCTTGGCATCGGCACCACCCGCTGGGACGTTGCCGCCCGCTTGCGGGTAGCCAGCGGTTCCAGCATTGCCAACGTTCGCTGCTTTCGCGCCACTACGGCCACCGCGTCCGCTGCGGTTGTTGCTATTGCCGTTGCCACCGCGCCCCGTATTTCCGCCTCGGCCCGTATCAGTGCCGCCACGCGTATTTCCGCGATAGCCCGGCGCGACGTTACCGTTCACCTCGCCATCGGCACCGCGCTTGACCTTGTTCCCCGGCGTACGTTGCCGACGACCGGCAACCTGCATCTCGGTTGCACCGCCAAACCCAGGGAATTGCTGTTGTTGCAACGGTGCTGGCATCGCACCTGCACCGGTACGGAATCGCGGCGCGCCGCGGCCGCTTTGGCCCGCACCTGCGCCACCACGACCGCTTTGACGACGTCCACCACGGCCTTGCCCAGTGCCAGCTTCAGCCGGTACGGGGTTGTAGATCGCTTCGTGTTCAGTCGCCGAGCGCATCGGGCCCAGCGGTTGTTGCGGAATGCGATTGCGGCCACCGAAGCGTGCGGCTTTTTCGAGCTTCTTCTTCGAGCGCAGTCCAACCGATTCAAGAATTTCAAACGTTTCGGCTTCGTCGAGCAGTTTCGATTGACCGCGCTTTAGCCACGACGGCATTTGCACGCAGCCGTAGGTCGTACGAATCAGGCGACTGACGACGAGGCCCATGTGTTCGAACATGCGGCGTACTTCGCGGTTTCGGCCTTCGTTCAAGGTCACGCGGTACCAGTGGTTCGCCGCGTCACTGTCGCGATCGATGCGATCGAGTGAAAGCAAGCGCGCAGGGCCGTCATCAAGCTCGATGCCGTCCATCAACGCGTCTTCCTGCTCCGGCGTCAGCTCACCCAGAGTGCGCACTGAGTATTCACGCAGAATCTCGTAGCGCGGATGCATAAAGCGATTGGCGAGCTCACCATACGTGGTGAACAGCATCAGGCCTTCGGAGTTGTAGTCCAGACGTCCGACCGCGACCCATTTGCCATGATCAGGGCGAGGCAGACGGTCAAACACTGTGTCCCGTTGCTCAGGGTCATCGCGACTGACGATTTCGCCAGACTGCTTGTGATAGATCAGGATACGCGGATTGTCGTCGCCGAGTTTGACCGTGACTTTACGCCGATTAACGTGAACACGATCCTGCTCATTAACGATTTGGCCGACGCGCGCCTTCACGCCGTTCACGTCCACCTCGCCGCGCTCGATTGCCGCTTCCATGTTGCGGCGCGAACCCAGACCCTGCTGCGCGAGGACTTTGTGCAAACGTTCGCCGTCGCGTTCGCCCTGATCATTAACACCGGAAACAATTTCAGTCTCTGCCGGCTCGATGGCGTTACCTTCGTCGTCAAACATCGCCACCGCAGGTTGCACCATGCGGTCACGCGGGCCTTGGCCAATACGAACCGGCGGCGCGCTGGCGGCGCGCTTTTCACGATGATTGCGGTTACGTCGTGCCGAGCGATCCATCGGGCGACTTGGGTCACCGAATGCTCCGGGATTAGGGCCAAACGCAGCCGAACCGTCGCCGGAATCGTCGAGCACCCAGTTGGTGATGCGCGGTGTCGCGGTTGAATGTTCGCCGTCCGCCCCCGAGAAAGCCGCGTCGCTGTTGGCTCCGCCTGAAGCCGCTGCATTGGGATCATAAGG
>JBBRGY010000477.1:0-2733 GCA_038223495.1 Burkholderiales bacterium
TGACTTTGGCATCGATACGCAGCCTGCACCCGGCGTGTACAAAATCAGCAGCAAGGGCAATGCTGCGCAAAAGACCGTGAAGCTTGCGTTTGCCGACGTGGGCAATAGCCGCATCCTCGAATGGTCGTCGGGCGACGGCGCAGGCACGCTGACCGTAACGTCGGTGAATGGATTTCTCTACGCAACGACGAGGAACGTGGCGCTCAAGCCGAGCGGCATGAGCAACAAAGGCGAATGGGCAAAGCCGATGACGCTGGGCTTTGAAGGTGCGATGAAAATCGAGCAGTAACAGTTGCTACAGGCTTATTGCGGCTTGTATTCGGTGATCGCTTTATCGAGCACTTTGTATTCGTCGCAATCTTTGTTGCCGCAGATCGATTCGACTTTGGCAAGCTGCGCGCGCGCTTTGCCGAGATCGTTAGTGCGCACATAGGCGACGCCGAGATAGCTGTTGGCACCGCGATGAAAGGGCTCTAGCGCCAGCGCGCGGGCGTAGGCGTCGAACGCGTCCGGATATTTGCCTGCCCAGCGGCTTGTGTAGCCCAACATATTCCATGCGTCGGCGTTCTTTGGGTCTTGCAGCGTGGCGCGACGAAAGTGATCCGCTGCGACCGTCCATTGTTTCGCCTCGACAGCAACTTTGCCCGCTTGATAGTCAGCGGAGGCCACCGCTTTAGCGGGGCTGGATTCGGTGTCAGCGGCGTAGGACGTGGATAGCGTGGCTAAGCCAAGCGCAACGGCCAACGACAGTGTGGTGAACTTCAGCATGATGGATTCTGTGCAGTTGATTTTTTTAACGGGGCGCCGACCGCCGACCGCCGACCGCCGACCACGCGCAGTGCGTGGTCGTGATGGGCGACTGCCGCTTCGAGTGGTTAGCGCGCGACGGGGTACTCGAATTTGGTCGTAGTCTTGCGCCACGCGTCTTTGTTTCCGGCATGGTCAACCAGCAGATTCCAGCCTTCCCGCGAAATATTTCCTTCAGGCAGCGTTGGGTCGTTATTGCCAACGACTGATTTGCAGATATCCTGACCCTGCACGGTTTGCAGCGTCCAGCCGATCGTGCAATAGGCATTTTTGGTTTCGACTTTGACGTCAACGCATTTCAGTGTGCCGGAAGAAAAGCTCTGGCGGTCATTGCTGTCGGCTGGGCATTTGACACCGCGCTCCGGCGTTGATGCGTTACCGAAGTCATGCCCCGTAGGGTAGACGTAGACTTTTTTAACCGCTGAACACGTAAGCACACTGTTGTTGAACTCCGGCTCGTAACCGGATGGGCAACGGACGCCATTGTTTTGTGCAAACGAGGTTTGTGCTGCGGCAGCAAGACTAACGACGAGTAACGTTCCGAGTAATTTGCGATTCATGATTAGCTCCAAAATTGGTTAGGTTCATTTCCGCCAAAACACATTTGGCATGGGATGAACGTTAGAAGTTGGGAGCCGTGCTGAACATACGACCTTTGCCGTAGTTTTCGTCCGCCGTTGCCGTACGGCGTGCGCCGCGCCAGAGTCGCTGAGGCTGCTAGCCGCGCCGCTGCCAGCAGCTACCGGGCAATTGTTCGATGCTGCCCGCGAGTTCAAGCATCGTGAGTTCGGTGACCACCTGATCGACCGCGAGGCCGCTGCGGAGGACGAGTGTGTCGACATCAATCGGGTCGTGTTCGATGTGTTGCAGCAAGCCTGTTTGCGCGGTAGCGGCTTGTTCTTTTGCTTTGCTACCACCCGTTTCCATGCGCAGCTCTTCGAGCACATCCTGCGCGGTCTCGACGAGCTTTGCGCCTTGTTTGATCAGGTGATGACAGCCCTTGTGAAACGTCGAATGAATCGAACCGGGAATCGCAAACACTTCGCGGCTTTGATCGCCGGCGAGCCGCGCGGTGATCAGCGAACCTGAATTCATCGACGCCTCAACCACCAGCACACCGAGCGACAGGCCGCTGATGACACGATTTCGCTTCGGAAAATTCTCCGCGAGCGGCGGTGTACCGAGCGGATATTCGCTTACGATCAGACCCCGCTCGGCGATGGAATGCGCGAGCACTTTGTTCTTTGCCGGATAGACGCGATCAATGCCGGTGCCGATGACGGCAATCGTCGATCCCGAGTTTGCGTTTGTCGCACGCAGCGCGCCCACATGCGACGCCGAATCGATGCCCAGCGCCATGCCGGAAACCACCGTCACGCCGCGCTCGGCGAACGCCTGCGCGAATGCCTCGGCGGTATCTGCGCCACCTTGTGAGCAATTGCGCGAACCGACCATCGCAATCGCGGGATTCGCCAGCAATTCGATGCGCCCTTTGGCGTACAGCACAATCGGCGCGTCGCCGCTTTCGAGCAGCGCTTTCGGATAATTTGGATGCGCCCACGTCAGCAGATGATGCTCGGGCGCAGCCGCTAGCCACGCGAGCGATTCATCGATTTTCGTCTGCGTTTCCGAAGACGGTGCAGTGACGATAGCGGCCGCCACTTTGTCGCTCACGATGCGCGAAAGCGTGGCCCGACTCGAGCTGCAAATGGTCGCGACGTCACCGAGTTCCGAGAGCAATTTGTGTAGTGCTCGCGGGCCGACACCGGACGCAAATGCGAGGCACAAAAAATGGGGATCGTCAGCGTGTGATGTCATGTTGATTGGGGGCTGCGTACCAAAAACAAGGGCACCGCGCAGGTGCCCTCGATTTCAGCGTTGGCTAGCGGCTGATTACGGATTGCGCACGATGTAACCCGCGCGAAC
>JBBRGY010000478.1:0-2726 GCA_038223495.1 Burkholderiales bacterium
CGAGCATCAACGTGATGATCGCTTCCTGCCCTTTGCGTAGATAACTCTTCTCAGGCGACAAAAACAAATTCTTCGCGAGCTGTTGAGTGATGGTCGACCCACCTGCAACCGTTTTGCCTTTAGCGCGATTTTTTTCTAGCGCCAGTTGAATGCCGTCCCAGTCGAAACCTTCGTGATCAACAAACGTGGAGTCTTCGGATGCGATCAGCGCGCGCTTCAGATTGCGCGATATTTTTGCGTACGGCACCCAGTCGTAGCGCAGCTTCGCATCAGGCTTTTTGTCGTGGAGTTCACCCATGCGGTAGGACATGAATGCGGTTCGTCCCGGTGCGTGATCGGCATACCACCACACTTGCAGTGCGAACCAACATTGAATGACGACAAACAATCCGGCCATCGCGAGAAAAATCGCCGCCAGCATGCGGCCAAATATGTGCAGTAAATTCTTGGGCACTAGCTGGCTACTCGCTCGCCAACTCGGCACGAAGTTGCGTGATGATTGGCGCTGCTTGCGGCAAGACTCCGCGCCATTGCACGTAGCTTTCGGCCGCCTGCTCGACCAGCATTCCTAGCCCATCAGCCACTTCAGACGCGCCCTGAGCAAGCGCCCAATTCATGAAAACCGTTGGCTGCTTGCCGTACATCATGTCGTAAGCAAGCGCATCCGGGGCGAAAATACTTGCGTTATCTGGCAATGGCAACGAGCCAGTCAAGCTCGAAGACGTAGCATTAATCACAACATCAAATTTCACCGAGTGAGCAACTAAATCGGCCACCGAAAGCGCGCTCGCTGCGTACTGTTGTTCGTACGCAGAAACCAGTTTGGTCGCGTGCTGCGCCGTTCGATTCACCACCACTATTTGCTTCGGCGAGCGCAGTAGCAACGGGCCAAGTACGCCGCGTGCAGCGCCACCTGCGCCAAGCAACAAAACGTTCTTGTCCTTGAGGCCCACGCGCAAATTGATTTCGATATCGCGCACGAGGCCAGCGCCGTCGGTGTTGTCACAGTACCAATGATCGTCGCGCCACATCAAAAAATTCGCCGCGCCTGCCTGTTTTGCGCGCAACGACGCGGCGCGAACAAGCGCAAACGCATCGCGCTTGAACGGCACGGTCACGTTTGCGCCAACGCCACCCTCATCGAAGAATCGCTGCAGCTCGCCCGCAAAATCGCCGAGCGGTGCAAGGCGCTTTTCGTAGTCAATATGCTGATTCAAACTCGCGGCGAAAAGCGCATGAATTCGCGGACTTTTGCTGTGCGCAATCGGGTTGCCGAAAACAGCGTATTTGTCCGTACTTTTCATAAACACATCATGGCTATTTTAGGTTTCCACCAACGGAGCTTTCGAGCTCACCCGCGCGCGTGAAGCTCCAGGTTCGGGTGATGTAGATGATGTCGGTGTCACTCCGGATATCCGCTGGAAAAGGCGCGTACGGTGAGGCTAATTCGACAATTTTTAGCGCGGACGCGTCGAGGATCTTATTGCCCGATCCGCGATCTACTTCAATGGTTTCGATACGACCGTCCGCCTTGATGCCAACGGTCAATACGAGCGAACCATAAAGCTTCTGCGCCCGTGCGATCGCGGGGTAATTGGCGTTACCGACGCGCTCAACTTTTTGCCGCCAGTCTTCAACATAGCGGGCGAACCGATATTCAGTCGCGCGAGCACCGATATGTTTTTTCTTCGGTCGCTGCTGATACGAATCAAATTCGCGCGCGATCTGCGCTTCAAGTCGCTGCAGCTCCAGCGCCTTGGCCGACAGCTCCTGAAATGCGTTCACCGAATCAGAGCGTTTCGACTCCTTCGCATCGCGATCCGTTAAGGCCTGATTCTTCGAGCGCACTTGTTGCAACAGCTCTCGCGTCTGCCGTTCGAGCGATTCCACCTGCTCTTTAGCGGCGGCAATTTGAGTTTGTTGCGCATCCATAGCAGCGCGCGGCAATGGCGAACTGAGTCGGCGTTTGGCGTCCGTGTTGCCGCCACCGTCAAGATTGGCCTGTGCCAGAAAATCCGCCTTTGACGGTTTGGAATCGGTCTTCGCGTTGACCAGAGACACTTCAAGTGGAGGCGTTGGCGCGGACTGCTTGAACAGTTTAGGCAGTTCGAAATGCAG
Source organism: Burkholderiales bacterium (assembly GCA_038223495.1). Lineage (GTDB taxonomy): Bacteria > Pseudomonadota > Gammaproteobacteria > Burkholderiales > Casimicrobiaceae > Casimicrobium. The sequence continues at coordinate 2,119 of JBBRGY010000478.1, forward strand.
CGACAAGAGGATTACATGCACGCCAATGGACGCCGCCAGCGTCCATTTCAGCAATGGACTCATGCCCACCGCTATCGGCAGCATCGCTGGAGCCTGAATGACTTTTATCGTGCGTTTCACACGATGATTCTATGGCACGCTTTAAGCTGCGTTTGCTTCGTTGGGTGCGTTTGTGACGCCAACCGTTTCAATGAATCGCATATGCAACGCAGGTTCGAACAAATCGATCTCCGCAACTGCCAAAATCACCTGCATGCCCACAGGTTGATTGGGCATATCGTTGATCCGCTGCACCAGCGGCAGGCGATCAAAGCGGACCAGGTTTTCGCGAATAACGTGCGCGGTGAGCTTGGTGATGTTTTCCTGCTGGATATAACGTAAACACCAGTAGAACTCCATCTGCTGCTGAAACTCTCCATAGCCAGAGTACGTAACATCGAAATCGGCGATAGCCGCCAGTAATTCAGCATTGCCGTTAGCGTAGGCGGGAACGCCGGCAGCGCCGCCTGAAACGCCATCCGCGCTGGGCGTATTCTCTTTCGCGACCAACGCCAGCAATTGGCGTTGGTTCAGCAAATCAGAGAAACGTCGCAAGGGCGAAGTCGCCC
>JBBRGY010000479.1:0-2725 GCA_038223495.1 Burkholderiales bacterium
TGTCCGCGTGGCGGTGAGCGCGAACATGGCGCATCATGTGATCGTTCCGAGCCTGTCGGAACTCTTGGCGCGACATCCCGGTTTAACCATTGATTTGCTGGCGAACGATGCGCTCGTCGACATGAGTCGCTACGGGATTGATATCGCGATTCGTACCGTCGGCACTGACAGCACCCAGAGCGAAGAGGTGGTCGCCAAGCAGATTGGCCGTCATGGCCGTCGACTCTACGCCAGCCCTGCCTATCTAAACGCGCACGGCACGCCGAAGCACCCCGATGATCTGGCAAAACACCGCATCATCACCACGAGTACCGCGCCGCGGCTCAACGACTGGCCGTTCATCATGGACGGGAAATCGGTGACGCGCCCGATGCACGGTCAGGTTCGCGCGAGCTCCACCGGCATCACGCAAACAATGGTGCTCGCCGGACTCGGCATCTGTCGCGTGCATGATTTGACTGCGGCACCGTTCGTGTTGCGCGGTCAGTTGATCGAGGTGCTGGCTGAATTCGTCGATAGCCAGGTTGTCCCGATTTACGCAGTCATGCTGCCGGAACGCCATCGACTGCCGAAGATCAAGGCCTGCGTAGCGTTTTGGGCGGAATGGCTGCCCCGGTTTGCAGGCGCGCAGAAAGCGGATTAGCCATAGGATCTAGTCTTGACCGGTTCATCATGCCGCTATTGAGGCGCACACATTTTCACGCCCTCACCATCCCACCCAGCGGCCACCAGACTGTCGTACACCGCCAAATCTGTGGTGAAACGATGGTTCGGATCATCGGGGAATCGGGCATTTCCGCGAAACGCCCGATACACGGCCGTTTGCCCCGCAGCGCAACTACCGCCGATGCCTTCGACAGTGGGCACAAAAGCGAACGAATCGATGCCTTCGTTGTAGGGCACTCGCGGCGAGAGAGCATTGTTCGGATTGAGCGCAATGAGCGAGGCGCGTTCGCTGTCGACCAATGTGTAGAAGTGTGAGCCGCGACTGCCGCCTTTTGCCACCGCATCAAAATAGAAGCGGGTGATCGACTTTCCACCAACCTGAAAACCCGTCGGGTTAACGGCAAAGCTGCGTCCCGTGGGTTGAAGATCGGGAGCGACGGCCTTAAGCAGTAATTTTTCCTGATAGCGGGATGAGATAAAGTAGTAGTCGAGCGCCGCGTGGCGGTACTCAGCCATCGACAATCGTTGGTCGGCGACAAGGCCGATGTGCGCCGTGGCGCGGGTTTGTTGTGCGTTCGATAATGCACCGGTTGGATGCGCGCCCCAGCACTCCACAGCACCGCTAACCACTACTGCACAGGCGTAGTCCCAGCTCGTACCGAGTGACACCACAAGCCCCGACAACCCGACGACGCTTGATGGTGTCGGCTGCACGTAGTCAGCGCTGGACGTCCACTGCACGCCATCACCAATTGCGCCCAGTCGAGAGCCCCAACACTTGACGCCGCCATCAAGCAGCGTAGCGCAGTTATGGTAGTAGCCCGCAGCTAGCGAAGTCGCACCCGTCAGGTTCAGAACGTCCACGGGCGTGGTTGAATCTGGATTGTCACCGCTCGCCGGGCCGCCATTACCGAGCTGTCCGCGACCAGCAACGCCCCAGCATTTCACAGCGCCGGTGGCGAGCAGCGCGCAACTGTGGGCAAATCCCACCGCCACATCCACCACGCCGCTACCCAACCCGATTACTGCAGTTGGCGCGTGGCGCTCGGTCTTGCTGCCATCGCCGAGCTGACCGTTACTGTTGTATCCCCAGCATTTCACTGCGCCGCCCGTCGTGACGGCGCACGTGTGATACGCCCCTGTTGCAATGGCAGCGAACGCGTCTCCGCCCGATACTTGTTGCGGGACGTAACTGCTGCTAGTGAGCCCGTTGCCAAGTTGTCCGCTGGTGCCGTAGCCCCAGCATTTGGCAGAGAAATTGGCGAGAATGGCGCACGTGTGCTGCCCCGATGCACCGGTGCTGATGCCGATGGCGCTGCCGATGCCGTTGACGATTTGCGGTGTGGTCAGATAGCGTGTAGCGGTGCTCGCTTCGCCCACGCTGCCATACAAATTATCGCCCCAGCAGAGGATAGCGCCGTCGTTCCGAAGCGCGCAGTTATGGCTTGATCCGGCCGCCAGCGTAACCACGCCGGACAGGTTGATCGTGTCTTTTGGTTCCGGTCCGCTGGAGGCAGACGGTCCCGCGCCCAAGCCGTAGCTGGATCCCCAGCATTTGACGCCGCCGTCGGTCTTCATCAGCACACACATATAGCCTTGACCACCGCTGATGATCGTCGGTGAATCCGCGTTTGCGACAGTGGTCAGAGTCATGGCAGCCAGTGCCAGCAGCAGGGCTCCCGCAAACGATAACGGCAAGATGAATAGTCGGCTAGTCAGTGTGTGCATGTGCCCGCTCCTTAAGAAAATGGGTTGAACACTGGTAACAGCGCAAATGTCGGAAAGTGGGCTCATTCTGATTTCGCCACGTCGCCATTTGTCGCTAGACTGCGTCTGTCATTTCGCCACGCTTCTCGTCAATCTATTCGCGCATGAATTCACCGCCCCAACCCGACGCCGACCCCGCAGCACTCGCCACCCTGGCCGAGCGCTATGCGCATGGCGACGAAACGGTGCTCGCCGAAATCACGCCTGCGATCTATCAAGCGCTGAAACGTATGGCCCGCAACCACTTGCGTCACGAGCGCGCCGGACACACGTTGCAGGCGACGGGTGTGGT
>JBBRGY010000480.1:0-2700 GCA_038223495.1 Burkholderiales bacterium
CCGCACGGTGCTTTTCCGTTTGAGCGCACGCAATGCTTCAATCGCCGCCATAAGCTCCATACGATTGTTGGTAGTCAACCGTTCTCCGCCGCACAGTTCACGCCGATGCTCCCCCGCGATCATGAGCACGCCCCAACCGCCGGGGCCGGGGTTGCCTTTACAGGCACCATCCGTGTAGACAATGATTTCAGGTTCTAGCATTTACTTTTTGTCCGTGTGGGACATATCAATTTCGGAATGCGCCCGCGTAGGAACCATGGCGGCTGCACGTTTACGCCGTCCCGTGCGCGCCCATGCTGGCTTGATCAAACGAACGCCCGCCACGCGCTTCACGGCATGCAAAAAATATACGCCGCCCGCAAACGGCCACCAGCTGTCACCCGCGCGCTCAAGGCCGGCAAGCCGTTGCAACGTCTTCTCGTTCTGCGCTGGCAAATTAAAGCAATCAAGCTGCGCATCAACCAGATCAAAACCCAGCAGCGTGAGCCAGTCTTTCGCCCGCGATAGCGAGATAAATTCACCGCCCCACGGGCCTCGCCGATCACGACCGAAATAGCGCTTGACGCCAAATAGTGAGTATGGATTAAAGCCAGAAATCAACAGCCGCCCTTCGGGTCGCAAGACGCGAAACGCCTCACGCAACACCTCGTGCGGCAGCGCCTGAAATTCGAGCGTGTGCGGCATCACGATCACATCAAACTGATTTTCTGCAAAAGGCAATTGATCGGGCTCGGCGAGCAATGGCGCTGCCGTGTCCCACGCTAAAGTGAACTTGTGCGTGACGCGACTGGTCTGTAGAAGGGGCACGGTGGCCGCACCCATTTGCAGCGCATAAAATCCAAACAGATCGGGAAGTACACGGTCGTAAATCGCCTGCTCACGCGCGACCACATAGTGACCCAGCGGCGTATCAAGCCACTCGTCAAAAGATTCCACATCAGTCGGTAAGTTCGAAGAGTCCAATGTCCACCAAAAATTCGATGCTCGAAATTGTGCCGATTCCGGCGTTTGCCGATAACTATATCTGGGCGTTGCTGCGTGACGATCATTGTGTGGTCGTGGATCCAGGTGACGCCGCGCCTGTGATCGCATTTCTGGCAGCACGTAACGTCACGCTAGACGCCATCCTCATTACGCATCATCATGCTGATCACGTCGGCGGTGTTGCGGAGCTCACTGCGCGCTGGCCGGTTCCTGTGTACGGCCCAGCGTCGGAAAACATCAAGGGTGTGACCCATGCGCTGCGCGAAAACGATCAGGTCGCGCTGCCCATATTTGTTGATGAGCCGTTTCGCGTGATGGAAGTGCCAGGTCACACGAGCGGGCACATCGCTTACGTGAGTGGCGATATTTTGTTTTGTGGCGACACGCTGTTCGCGGCGGGTTGTGGCCGACTGTTTGAAGGCACGCCACAACAATTGCATACGTCGCTCATGCGACTGGCGGCACTACCGGACATGACGCGCGTGTTTTGCACGCACGAGTACACGTTGTCGAATCTGCGCTTCGCGCTTGCCGTAGATAGTGACAACAGCGCGCTCATCGAGCGCAGCTTTGTCGAACAAGAGCGGCGTTCGCGCGGCATCCCAACGTTGCCATCAAACATTTCACTTGAACGTGCGACCAACCCTTTTTTACGCTGCGCTGAGCCTGCTTTGATACACAGTGCACGCGAACACACCAACGCTCAAGCTGCTGATTTGTCGGCTGCAACGGACGTGTTTTCGGTGTTGCGACTATGGAAAAACGACTTTCGTTGATGGTGGCATTTGCGCCATATGTGTTGACCTTGGCTCCCAAAATGAGTAGCATCGCGCGAGCTTTTTTAGTTAGTTCTTCCGCGCCTGATTGATGCATCAATTTGACTCGTTGATCAACTGGCTGACACCATATTTTGTTTAGGATGAAGCGTGCAACGCATACACACTAATTTCACGCTACTTCGCCGTTCTATTCTTTCCGCACTGGCTAGTCCACACGCGGACCTCGCTGCACTCAGCCGTTTCCCCACCCAACATAGGGCATCGCCTCTGGTGATGGCGCTGCTATGTAGCGCAGTCATGATGGGCAACGCGTCCGCGCAAGTTCAATCGGACACTACGGGCATTGCAACAGCCATCACCGTCGGCACCCTTAGCGGCGCGGCAGCGGCACAGCTGACGAACAACGCCGCCAAGCCAGCGGCTGTGCCCGCGCTGAGCGCTTACGCCATGCCACCACCTAAGGTCGCCGTCGCGCTGCAATCTACGGGGATATCGACCGCTTCGGCCGCAGTGGTGCCAGCAGGTCCGGTCATCGTTGCGACGCCAGCGATGACCGCAGCCGCAGTAGCATCACCCAACTCCACTGCACGGACTGCTAGCCCCGCCTCCACATCATCGACAGCGATCAACGCTGGCGCAACGACCTCCGTCCAGCCCGCCGCGCAGTCGACAACAGCGGCCGAAGCCACCGACGAAACGCCATTGATTGGCGTGGTCGGCGACCCGATTGCCGAACTGCCACCGAGTGATTTGTGGGATCGTATCCGTGCTGGTTACGCCATGCCCGATCTTGACGATCCGTTGGTGACGAAATGGGAAAAGTTTTATTCCGAGCGCCCTGAGTACATGGCGCGTATCGTTGATCGATCCGGCAAGTACATGTTCTACATTGTCACCGAACTTGAGCGTCGCGGCATGCCGCTTGAGATCGCGCTTT
>JBBRGY010000481.1:0-2696 GCA_038223495.1 Burkholderiales bacterium
CTAAAAATCATTCAGGACGAGCGTGATCGCAAAGACAAAGCACTCTTGTCCACCTACACCGATCTCGCGGATTTCGACCGCGTGCGCAATCGGGCGCTAGCCATTATGGACGCCGAATATCAGAGTCTGACGGTGCGCGAAACGCTGCTCAGAAAGGCAATCGCGCTGACGCCCGGAGCACCGCCGATGCTGGTGCCTGCTCCGCACGCTGCGCCGCCGCCACCTGCTCCAGCACCCGTTGCCGGAAAACCGCCGCCTCCACAACCCGCACCGCCCAAACCAACCAGGATTACGCAAATTGAGGCGCGTGCTGAACTTCCGCGACTCCTCGACGCGATGGAGCGAAAAAAACGTGATCGCGAGGACATGACGGCGCTGTATGCCAAAGAGCGCGTGCGCTTGGCCGCCCTGATTGCCGCGAACGATGCGCTGTTCAGCGCCGGGCAGTCAAAGGCGGTTTCGGTGACGCCAGCAGCGCCAATTCGCAAGTAGCAATCACAAATTAGGAAGCAGCTTTCCGCTGAAAAGACGCCTTCGTTGGGGCTAACGCCAATATTCGCCATAAATCGACTTTTGTACGATTCGCGCTCTAGCCCCTGATTAGAAGCCATTTCACGATAAAGTTAATAGCGCACGACGCTCGCCGCTATCCTTCTCTACGATGAAGATTGCATTTCACCTGGATCCGCTCGCGAAATTAAAGGCGTACAAAGACACCTCCGTTGCCATGATGCGCGCCGCTCAGGCCCGTGGCCACACGCTGTTTGCCATCGAGCCTGGCAACGTGTTCAGTCGCAACGGCGTAGTGCAGGCCAATCCACTGCAACTGAACGTCAACAATGACGACAACGCTTGGTTCGACGCGACCGCAATGCCGGTCACGCCGCTTGCCGAATTCGACGCCATCATCGAGCGCAAAGATCCTCCGTTCGACATGGAATACGTCTATCACACGTATCTTTTCGAGCGCGCTTGCGATCAGGGCGCACGTGTGTTCAACCGCCCTGGTGCCATTCGTGACAACAACGAAAAAATGGCGATCCTGAAACACCCGGACATGATTGCGCCGACGGTGGTGACGCGCTCGGCCGAGGTGTTGCGGCAGTTCGTGGCCGAACACAAGGACGCCATCTTTAAACCGCTCGACGGCATGGGCGGCAGCGGCATCTTCCGCGTGCGCGAGAATGATGCAAACGTCAGCGTCATCATCGAAACGCTCACGCTGCTCGGCACGCAAAGCATCATGGCGCAACGCTACCTTCCGGAAATTGTCGACGGCGATAAGCGGATTCTGCTGATCGCTGGCGAAGTCGTGCCGTACGCGCTCGCCCGTATTCCGATGGTCGGGGAAACGCGCGGCAACATGGCCGCCGGTGGTCGCCCGGAAGCACGTCCGTTTACCGAATCCGACAAGCGCATCGCCGAAACGATGGCCAAGCGACTGTGGACGGAAGGCTTATTCCTGGTGGGTCTCGACGTGATCGGCGACAAAGTGACTGAAATCAACGTTACCAGTCCCACCGGCTTCGTGGAAATCAAAGAACAAACCGGTTTTAACGTTGCAGATTTGTTTGTACGCAAATTAGAGTCAATCATCGGCCTCTAAATCGCGCATTTTGCGGCACCGCAGCAAAATCCCTGCTACCATCTTCGTCACAGAACTGTCACACTAACGCTGCGAAGATGGCGACCTGTGTGGATCAGCTAAGCGTACGAGGGTTAGGGATTAAATCTTGATCGGCATTCTCATTATTGCGCACGGTAATTTCGGTGACTCACTGATTCAGTGCATGACCCACGTGCTCGGCAAAAAACCTGAAGGCATCGCCGCCATTCAGGTCACAGGCACCGACTCGCCGCGCGAGCTCATGCCCTCCGCGCAGCGCATGGTCAACGCGCTCGACGACGGCAGCGGCGTGCTCATCATCACCGACATCTTCGGCTCCAGCCCCGCCAACCTCGCCTGCAAATTGTTAGTGCCCGGCCACGTCGAAGCGGTCGCTGGCGCCAATGTGCCGATGCTGGTGCGTGCGATCACCTACCGCACGCGCCCCATGGACGTGCTACTCAAGCGCGTCGTATCCGGCGGCTGCGAAGGCGTCTTTCACATCGAAGCCGACCCCATCCTCGGCCCGCAAGTCGCCCACTCCGCCGCCAACGAAGGCGCACCGGTTTTGAATCGCCACTAACACGCCTGATATAACAACAGGATGCAAAAGCGCGACATCGAAATCGTCAACAAACTGGGCCTGCACGCCAGAGCCTCAGCCAAACTTACGCAAACCGCCACGCGCTTCAAATGCGAAGTCAACCTCGAGCGCAACGGTCGCCGTGTCAACGCCAAAAGCATCATGGGCGTCATGATGCTAGCCGCTGGCAAAGGCACCACGATTCAGATGGAAACCGAAGGCGATGACGAAGCTGAGGCCATGGTCGCGCTGGTTGCGCTGATTGAGGATAGGTTCGGCGAGGGGGAATAGTTGCCCGAGGATTGCCTGCGTACAATATGGTCAACTTAGTCAGGAGTGACCACACCATGCAGGTAAATATCCTCGAAGCCAAAACCAATTTCTCGCAGTTGCTCGCCGCCGTCGCTGCTGGCGAAGAAGTCATCATCGCCAATCGCGGTAAGCCGGTGGCAATGCTCATGCCCATCCCGACCAAGCCACATCGTACGACTGGGTTTGGCGCATTAG
>JBBRGY010000482.1:0-2693 GCA_038223495.1 Burkholderiales bacterium
AGCAAATCGAGCGACTGAATGGTGTTAGTGCCTTCGTAAATCATGTTGATGCGAGCATCGCGCACAAACTGCTCCATGCCCCATTCTGCGATGTAGCCGTGGCCGCCATACACCTGCATGCAATGCGAGGTGGCGATCCAGCCGTTGTCGGTGATGAAGGCCTTCACGATCGGCGTCAACAGCGCGACCATTTCGGCACATTCTTTACGCACGGCTTCATCAGGGTGATTCAATTCTTTGTCGATCAGCAGCGCGCAGTAAAGCGACAGCGTGCGGCCACCTTCAGCGTATGCTTTGGCGGTGAGCAGCATCTTGCGAACATCGGGATGCACGATGATTGGGTCAGCCGGTTTGTCCGGAGCTTTCGGGCCAGCCAACGAGCGCATTTGAATGCGATCTTTGGCGTAAGCCAACGCGTTTTGATACGCGACTTCGGTCAAGCCTTGCGACTGCATGCCGACGCCGATACGCGCCGCATTCATCATGACGAACATGGCGTTGAGGCCTTTGTTCGGTGCGCCAACGAGCCAGCCCGTCGCGCCGTCGAGCGCGATCTGCGCGGTCGCGTTGGCGTGAATGCCCATCTTGTGCTCAAGACCCGTGCAGAAAATTTTGTTGCGCGCACCGAGCGTTTGATCTGCATTCGGGATGAATTTCGGCACGATGAAGAGCGAAATTCCTTTGCTGCCAACCGGCGCGTCGGGCAGTCTTGCGAGCACGAGGTGAATGATGTTTTCCGCGAGGTCATGCTCGCCTGAGCTGATAAAAATTTTGTTGCCGGTGATCGTGTAGCTACCGTCAGTATTTGGCTCGGCCTTTGTGCGCAACATGCCGAGATCAGTCCCGCAATGTGGCTCGGTCAGACACATCGTACCGGTCCATTCGCCGCTCGTGATCTTCGTCAGATACGTCGCCTTTTGCTCGGGCGTGCCGTGTGCGTGCAGGCACTCATACGCGCCGTGGGTGAGGCCCGGGTACATCGTCCACGCCTGATTGCCCGAGTTCCAGAATTCGTAGCAAGCCTGATTGATCACCAACGGCAGACCCTGCCCGCCGTATTCCGGGTCGCACGACAGTGCCGCCCAGCCGCCGTCAACAAACTGCTTGTAGGCCGCTTTGAATCCGGCTGGGGTCTTGACTTCGTGCGTCAAGTTGTCGAGCTTGCAGCCTTCAACGTCGCCCGAATGATTGATTGGCAGCAGCACTTCGGAGGCGAACTTGCCGCCCTCTTCCAGGATCGCCATGATCGTGTCGAGATCGTTTTCAGCGTGCTTCGGCAGCCATTTCAATTCGGCTGGAACATTGAGCAACTCTTCCATCACAAAGCGCATATCGCGCAGCGGGGGGGCGTAAGTGGGCATGGTTCTCTCCTCTTGCAACAACGAAAAATGTATCTTGATAGATTGTGCCGTACGACCGATTCAATTTATCGTTTGAAACACGTTTATCGCGAGGGTTAGGTGCTTCACTCTACGCAAATCACGCGTTCGGAGAGCAAATTCGCTGCAAGACGGACGGCGCATCGCCACCAATGCGGGCCATATAAGCATCGGGTGGCTCGCCCATCGGCGGTGCCATAAACGTCGCATCGACGTAGCGCGCCAGCCACACCGACAAATAATATTGCACGCCCCAAGCACCCAGTTCCGACAGTGTCGCGTCGTCAATTCCAGCACGACCAGGCAGCTTACATGTATGGTCTTTGTCCTGGTTATGCCGGGCCTCATGCACCAGCAGCAATGCCGTATTAGCGAGGCCAAGGTAGCTGATATTGGGGTCGCCCCAACGTGGTGTAAGCACTAAAAAGCTATTGGAGGCATACGTAATGTGAAACGTATTGGCCGGTGAACAGCAATAGCTTGTCGTGGTGTCACCGACGACGATGCCAGTGATATTCGCCTCGTATACCAGCCATTCAAAGAGCGATGCTCGGGTGGTCCACGGTAGTGGCTTCGAAAAGCGCATGCGATCCATAGCGACGAGCATTTGCACAATTCGCCGATCCGCTTCACGCAGTCCCTGACCGGGACACACCGAAGGGCTGTTCGCGGCATCGCCAGCAAGTGTGATAGTGATTCGCGAGCGAATCAGCGCAAGCTCCGCGCTGGATGGGCAACGCGCCAACACCTCATCAATGCGCTCGACTTTGCTCACACAAAACGTCACGCCTTCGTCCGCGTAGCCGCGAAGCACGGTGGCACTCACAACCGCGGGATCAAGCGCGTAACGATGATTTGGCATGCGGGCGCTGCTTGCGGGTCTGAACAGTCGCTTGATGGCTACCGGCGCTGCCGGCTGACACGCGCCACCAACGGCCACCGGCACTGCAAAGTCATAGCCTTCATCGTGAAATGCGAGATTGGTCAGTGACGCATTGCGCACTGTGGTGCAGTCATTTCCCACGCCATAAAAGTGAGTTTTCGTCACGCCGTCGTCGTAGAAAAAGCGGCACACCGCCTGCTTGCCTGCGCCAGCGTTGTTTGCCGATTCGGCCGAAAAGGCCACACCAGTTCGCTCGAACGCATCAGGTAGCGCATCGAGCAAGGTGATTTCGTTGGCGCGCCCAGTCATAAAGTACGCATCAACTATCTTGTTGCGGTACTCAACGACGGTCACTGGCGATGCCCAAACGCTACCTGTCGTCACCGCGACACAGGTAGTCGCCACCAGAAACCCAAGCACAAGCCGACCCA
>JBBRGY010000483.1:0-2676 GCA_038223495.1 Burkholderiales bacterium
TTTTGGCGGTGTAGAAGCGCGCAGTGCTGTATTCCGAGCGATCATCGGAAAGCAGGTAATACTGATCGCGCGCTTCGTCGTAGTCAATGCCGGAAATGCCGCCGAACATCGTGCCGCCGAAGTCCATTCGGTGCGGCACCACTGCCTCGCCGATGAAACGCAGTGAGACGCCCGTGGCGTTCGGCACTTCGGTGTTTGAACCAGGGGCGTTGGCGCATCCGGTCAGGAACAGCGAAGACAGGGCGCAGAGGGCTGGAACGAAAAATTGACGCATTGCGTTCTGGGCAGCGTTGTAAACGAGGACAATTTTGACACTTTGTCGGACTACTTTGGCGGTTTGGCGTCTCGAAGCCGCTCCCGCCACCACGTCAAGGCACGCCCACGATTGCCGCTTTTCCACGCGATCACGACGTTGCCCGTGGGTTTTGGCGCGGCGACCGCCTTTACGATCAATGATTTATCTTTGACATACGGTCGTGCAAACCAGCTCGCCAGATAGCCCGCGCCAAGCGCTCTTAGCTGCGCCTCGACCTTCGCCTGCATTGATGGCACGACCAGAATATCCTGCTCCGAGAGCAGGCCGCTCGTACGCAGCGGCAGGCGGCGAGCGCTGTCGCCCACCGCAATCGCGCGATGCAATTTCAATACGTCTTCCGGGATCGGCTCTTTCGCTTTTGCCAGTGGATGCTTCGGCGAAACGCAAAAGTCAAAGTCGAGCGCGAACAGCGGTTGCGTGCTGATGCCCATGCCGTTCGGCGGGTCGCTGCTGGCACCGATCACGAGGTCGGCGCGACCATCCAGAAGGGCGTCCCAAGTGCCTGCCATCGTCTCTTCGTTGATGCGCAATTTTGCTGAACAAGCGTCGGCGAAATAGGCTTCGACGTGAGCCTGCAACCATCGCCATGGCAAGATCGCATCAAGCGCGATTCGCAGCTCGGGCTCCCAGCCTTTGGCCGCCTGCGCAATGTGAGCTTGCAGCAAATCGGCGCGCGCTAAAAGCTCGCGTCCCTGTTCTAGCAGCACTTGACCCGCAGGCGTCAACTCCGCACGATAGCCACGGCGATCAAAAATCAGCGTGTCGAGATCGTCTTCGAGTTTGCGCACTGCATAGGTGATCGCTGAAGGCACACGACCGAGCGCTTCTGCAGCGCGCCCAAAACTGCCAAGCCGTGCAATGGCGTAAATAATTTCCAGCGATTCAAGCGTTAATTTCAACATAGTCAGTATTTTTGAATAAGTGTGTCAACTATGCAAGGTTGTCTACGCTTTCTGCAGCGCCCATAATTCGTCTTTTAGACACAGACACGCAGCACAAAGGCACGCATCATGTTGACGCTCAGAAAATCCGAAGACCGCGGCCAAGCCGATCACGGCTGGTTGCAAAGCCGGTTCAGCTTTTCGTTTGCCGAATATCAGGATCCGAAGCACATGCATTTCGGGCCGCTGCGCGTGATCAATGATGACTACATCGCGCCCGGCCAAGGCTTTGGCACACACGGCCACAAAGACATGGAAATCGTGACCTATGTGCTCGAAGGCGCGGTGGCGCACAAAGACTCGCTCGGGAACGTTGGCAACATCGTTCCCGGAGAAGTGCAGCGCATGAGTGCGGGCACCGGTATCCAGCACAGCGAATTCAATCCGAACGCAAATCAACGCACGCATCTGCTGCAAATCTGGATCATTCCGGATCGCACGGGCAATCCTGCTTCGTACGAGCAGAAGATGTATGACGCCGCCGACAAGCGCGGCAAACTGCGTCTTGTCGCGTCGCCCGATGGTGCAAACGGATCAGTGACTATTCAGCAGAATGCGCTGATGTTAGCCGGATTGTTCGATGGCGACGAGTCGGCCACGCATGCATTGGCCGCCGGTCGTCAGGCGTACGTTCACGTCGCTCGCGGCTCAGTCACAGTCAACGGCGCGGCCTTGTCAGAAGGCGACGCCGTGATGATCGAGAAAGAATCACGCGTCACCATTGCTGACGGCGACGCAGCCGAAGTGCTGCTCTTCGATCTCGGTGAACTCCAATAATTTTTCGATTTTCTAACCCACAAAGAAGTCATCATGGCATCAGTTGCAATCGTCTATCACTCCGGCTTCGGCCACACCAAAGCCATCGCAGAGGCCGTGCAGAAGGGCGCTGCTAGCGTCGCGGAGGCAACCGTGAAGCTCGTGAGCGTCGCCGATGCCGACCAACATTGGGACACGCTCGCCGCCGCAGACGCGATTATTTTTGGCGCGCCGACCTATATGGGCTCAGCATCCGCTGAGATGAAAAAATTTATGGAAGCCAGTGCCAAAGTGTGGTTCACCCAGGGCTGGAAAGATAAGCTGGCCGCAGGCTTCACCGTGTCTGGCGCGTACTCGGGCGACAAGCTCGCGACGTTGCAACAGTTCATGATTTTTGCTGGACAACACACGATGTTGTGGGCTCCGCTTGGTCAAATGCCAGGCTTCAACAGCAGCAAAGGCAGCGTTGACGACATGAATCGCGTTGGCTCCTACAGCGGTCTCATGGTGCAGGCGAACGTAGATCAGGGCGTTGAGGGCATCGCCGCAAGCGACTTTCAAACGTCGGAAGTATTTGGCGCTCGAATTAGCGCACTCGCGGTCAAATTGGCGGGCTAAATCCTCAGTTTTATTCATTAACTTTATCGTGTAATGACGTTTACA
>JBBRGY010000484.1:0-2660 GCA_038223495.1 Burkholderiales bacterium
CTGCTTCCACGCGCCATCTGGCTGCCGCCAGATCGGCGCGTCGCGCCACTAGCTCTGACGGCACCGCCGCAGGTAGAGATTGCAATTGCAGGGAGGTAAGCGGTGGCTGCATCGCGTTGATTACGTCTGCCGGGCGCGCGGTTAAGGCAACCAGCGCATTGCGTGTCAACGCGATTTGCTCGTTCAATGCTTCAATTTGTCCTCGCGTTTCCGGAATCGCGCCTTCGCCTTGCCGCAAATCCACATTGGTGTCGAGGCCTGCATCAACGCGTTGACGAATCAACGACACCACCTGTTCGCGCTGCCGCAAGGTCGCATTGGCAAGACGCATCTGCTCCAGCAGGCGAGCGAGCTGCACATACTGACGCGCGACGCTGTTGGCTAGCAACACGCGCGCCGCCTGCAAGTCAAGTTCACTAGCGCGCGCTGTTCCAAGCGCCGCTCGAACTGCGCGTTCATTTCGACCAAAGAAATCAATGTCCCACGATGCGGTGGCCTGAATCGTCGCCGTCGTCGCGTCGGCACCCGCCAGCGGCGGTGGAATCATGCCATTTGCCGTGTAGCGCTGGCGCGTTAAATCAACGCCACCAACGACCAGCGGCAGAGCGTTCGCTTTGGCGAGGTCAACACCGAGCGCCATTTTTTCTGCGCGCGCTTTTGCAATCGCAAGCGTAGGGTTGCCCTGCAATGCCGCGTCAATCAGCGAAGTGAGTGCTGGGTCATTAAACTTGAGCCACCACCGGTCAGATGGGAAATCCGTCTGCACGGCAGTCGTGCCCGCCGAGGTCGGTGTGCGCAAGACCGCGGTGGTTTCGATGCCAGAGATATTGGCGCAACCTGCGATCGTCAGGGCGAGCAGCGAGGCAGCGACGAAAGTGCTTCGCGTTAAAACTTCAGTGCGATTGATAGTATGGTTCGGAAACATGGGTATTGCTTTGTATTCAAGTGCGCGGCTTGCCGCGACGATCATTGCGCGCTGTCGGTCGCGTCAGTCTGCGCGCGCAGCATTTCGCCGTTGGCCAGCATTCGGCTGAGATAGCTTTTCATCGTCTCCCATTCGGCTCTGGAGAAACCGGACAGGTGAGCGTTCAGCACGTCGGCCAATATTGCGGGCACGTCGCGGATCGCATGAGTCCCGGCGGTGGTCAGTTCCACTTTCACGACACGTCGGTCTTCAGTAGAGCGGACGCGTTTGAGTAAACCTTTCGCCTCAAGACGATCCAGCAGGCGCGTCATCGCGCCCGCGTCCGTGTTCGACCAGCGCGCAAGCTCAGCCACGGTGTAGGCGCGACCCTGCTGAATCATTAAGAGTGGTCCCCACTGCGCGTAGGTCAAACCATGTTCGCTCAGACGACGGTTGACTGAGGCCGTTATCGACAACATAACAGCCTTCATCAAAAAACCCACTGAATCTTCAGCCCGATAGTCGGCCGCATAGAAGTTGGCGGATTTAAGTGTGTGTTGGGTCATGGGCGGTGGCGGACCTTCATTTCGACTGTGGCAGGGGCAACGTTCGAAAACGGACGGGTACAGACTTTAAGTGCCGTAACAGTAATTGCCTAGGCATCTATTGTCAAGGCAGGTTTGACGGTCGAGATCGAACTTAGAGTCGCCGCTCTGAAGTTGGGAAGGGAAAATTCGATCAACTCGCGCCTGAGGGTGGAAATGAGAAAATCGACACTTGTCTATCTGCAGTCACGCTGCCATCCAACATGACCCGCCACCAACGCATCAGTGAACTGCTCCGCCAACGAATCCTCGTGCTCGATGGCGGCATGGGTACGATGGTGCAGCAGTACAAACTGGGCGAGGCCGACTATCGCGGGCATTTGTGCCGCGATCACAGTTGCGACGTCAAAGGCAACAACGACCTGCTGGCGCTCACGAAGCCCGAGCTGATTCGCGAAATTCACAACAGCTATTTAGAGGCCGGTGCCGACATCATCGAGACCAATACGTTTAACGCCACCTCGATTGCAATGGCCGATTACAAGCTCGAGCACATCGTCAAAGTGCTCAATCGTGAGGCGGCAAAAATCGCGCGCGAGTGCTGCGCCGAGTGGACCAAGAAAACACCAGACAAACCGCGCTTTGTTGCGGGCGCGCTCGGCCCGACCAACCGAACTGCCAGCATTTCGCCGGACGTCAACGATGCGTCAAAACGCAACGTGTCTTTTGATGAATTGGTGACGGCGTATGTCGAGCAACTCGAAGGTCTGAACGAAGGCGGCGTTGATCTTGTGCTGGTTGAAACTATCTTTGACACGTTGAACGCTAAAGCCGCGCTGTTCGCTTATCAAACGGTGTTCGAAAACGACCGCGACCCGCCGCCACTCATGATTTCTGGCACGATTACCGATGCATCGGGCCGCACGCTGTCCGGGCAAACGGTCGCCGCGTTCTGGATTAGCGTGAAGCACGCGAAGCCGCTGTCCATTGGCATCAATTGCGCGCTGGGTGCAGTCGCCATGCGGCCGCATATTGAAGAGCTTTCGAAGCTCGCACCCGACACGTTTATAAGCGTGTATCCGAACGCAGGGTTGCCTAATCCGTTGTCGGAAACTGGGTATGACGAAACGCCAGAGATGACGTCGGGGTTTCTGAAAGAGTTTGCGCAGAGCGGACTGGTCAATATCGTTGGGGGTTGCTGCGGGACTACG
>JBBRGY010000485.1:0-2659 GCA_038223495.1 Burkholderiales bacterium
CTTCAGATTCGCGCGTGCAGCGTAGACGGCAGCGGTGTAACCGGCAGGGCCAGAACCGAGAATAAGGAGAGGGCAGTGGCGAGTGGTCGACATGGTGTTACGTAAGCTGAGATGGAGAGGTGAAAGAAAAAACCAATGTAGCGGCGCAGGCTTAAGCCAAACTTATTGGCGTCGAGCGCCCGGACCTAGCCGCCGGTCAAGGCGACCATACGAATGAGATGGGCGAGCGAGGTCGCTTCCATCTTTTCCATGACGCGCGCGCGGTGAGCTTCGACTGTTTTGATGCTGATGTCGAGGTCATAGGCGATGGTCTTATTCATCTTTCCGGTAACGACTGCATCAAGCACCTGGCGCTCGCGTTCCGACAGCGTGGCTAGGCGCGTTTCAATACCCGAGACGTGATGTTTCTGTGCCTGTGTTTCAACCGCGAAAGAAAGCGCTTCTTCGATCCGCTTGAGTAGTTCGCTCTCGGCAAACGGTTTTTCGATGAAATCGAACGCGCCGCGTTTGATGGCCGTCACGGCAATCGGCACATCCGCATGCGCTGTGACGAAAATCACCGGCAAATTGATATTGCGGGTCGCAAGAACTTCTTGCGTTTGCGTACCACTAAGGCCCGGCATCCGGACGTCGAGAATCGCGCAGCGCGGCGGTCCGCCGACACCAGGTTTGATTTCTGCAAGAAAGCTCTCGGCGTCGGCGAAAAGCCGTGCCTGGTAGCCGTGCGTTTGCAGCAGCCAGGCGACCGAATCGCGAAACGCTTCATCGTCATCAATGACGTAGACAATGCCGGGGTGGATGCTCATGAGTGGGGTCTAGCGATCAATGGGTGAAGCGAAATAGCAAAAGTGGTCGTCGAATTACACGTCGTCGGCGTCATGAAACGGCAATGTGAACCGAAAAATCGCGCCAACGGGTGTATTTTGCTCGAATGTGAGGTTGCCCTCGTGATATTCAATCAACGACCGGCAGATGTTGAGGCCCATCCCCATGCCATCGGCCTTGGTGGTGAAAAATGGCGAGAACAGCTGCGTGACTGCGTCTGGCGAGATTCCGGTGCCGCTGTCGAGCACTTCAACGACACACAGATGCGCGTCCACGCGTCGGGTGCGCACTTTTGCAATTCGCTTTCGTGGCGGCAAATGCTGCATTGCCTCGCGCGCATTACGCAGAAAATTCACAATCACCTGTTCGATCATGATGCGATCCGCAAACACCAGCGGCAGGCCTGGTGCGAGGTGCAGCACGCAGGTCAGTGCTCGTTCCTCGTCGTCGCTCTCAACGAGTTGGACGACGTCCCGCACGAGTGCGTTGATGTCGAGCGGCTGCCGTTGCGGCTCACGAGTGCGCACAAACTCGCGCACGCGACCGATGATGGCACCAGCTCGCACGACTTGCGCATCGGCCTTTTCCATTGCGCCAATCACAGCCATGTCGGGCGAGCCGTTGCCTTTGAGGCGCTGAATGCATCCGCTCACATAATTTGCAATGGCCGCCAGCGGCTGATTGATTTCGTGGGCCAGTGTCGAGGCAATTTCGCCCACTGTCATCAGCCGCGAGGTTCGCGTCAACTTGTCCTGCTGCGTTTGCCGGATGCGGTCGGCGTGTATGCGCTCCGTGATATCGGCCAGCGTCGTGAGCCGCGCAATGCGGCCGTCCACCCAGCGAACGGCTCGCGTGCGCATCAGGAACCAGCGATGGCTGGTTCCATGCTCCACCTCATCTTTGAAGATCTCTCCCGGTTCGCCCTCAATCGTTAACAGCGAGCTCGGCGGGTATTTGCTATTTGGGCTGATGTCGAAGCCATCCTCCAGATCGCTAGCGTTTTTGCCGACAGCAAGATGCGGGAACGCTTCCTGCGCACTGGTGTTCAAGTACAGCACCTCGTTTCGGTACAAATCGCTCACGTAAACCGACACGTCGAGCGAGTCGAGCACCTTTTCGAAACGCTCTTTGGTGGTGCGTAGGTCGCCAATCGATTTCACGTAAAGCCGATCACGCTCGGTCTCGGCCTGTCGGCGCATGCGTTGCTGTTTGCGCAAACCGATCAGCGTCCATACCATCAAGCCGGTCAATGCCAGAACGGCCGTTGACAGTGTCAAATTGGGCAGCAGCGTGGATGGCTTTGCGCCCACCAGCGTGATTTGCAGATCTCGCCACGGCAGCGACAGCGGCACCGTGTGTTTGACCACGCCAGACTCGATATGCATCGCCTCAGCATTGGTCATGCCCTGACCCGACGTATCACTGATCACGATGCGATATTTCCGAGCCGCCCAATCTGGGGCGCTGCGATCAAGCAATTCGTCGAACTGGATCAGTGCGTTTACCGAGCCCTGAAATCGGTCATTGATGATGATGGGTGCCGAATATTCAATCGAAAAACGCCCGACATCGTTGCGAAAAGGGCGGGAATAGGTGCTGCGCCCAGTCTTTTCTGTCAACCCCATCATCCAGACCTGATCGGCAAACGGCGCGCGTGCGCGTTTAACGATTTCCAGCGAGCGCGCGCCAGGTGAATGCCGCATGACATCAAGGTCGGGCCCAATACGAAGTACATCGGTGATGTAGCCCGACTCAATCGCGTGTTTGCCCGCGATGCGATCAAACTCTTCTGACGAAATACGCTCCGCGCCGACGTCCAGCGCCAGACGATCAA
>JBBRGY010000486.1:0-2658 GCA_038223495.1 Burkholderiales bacterium
CTTCCAGTTCTCGACAGGTCAGGTAGTTGCCAATCGCTGCGTCATAGGCAGCGGTGTGGGTGAACGCCTTTTTTGCGAGCGCGAAACGCGTCTTGCGTGACAACGCACCGGCGTTCGCGTTCATCTCGTTGGTCAGCGACGCGTAGTCGCTACCGTCAACAACAATCGCAACGCCTTCCCAGTTCTTGGCTGCGGCGCGCACCATCGTCGGGCCACCGATGTCGATATTTTCAATCGCGTCTTCGAGTGAGCAACCGGGCTTGGCAACCGTTTCACGGAAGGGATAAAGATTGACGACCACCAAATCAATTAGCGGAATTTTTGCGTTTTCAACAGCGCTCATGTGATCCGGCAACAGGCGATTCGCGAGGATGCCGCCGTGCACTTTGGGGTGCAGCGTCTTCACGCGGCCATCGAGCATTTCCGGAAAACCCGTGTAGTCGCCTACGTCAATCACTTTGAGGCCAGCATCGCGAATGAGCTTCGCGGTACCACCGGTGGAGAGAAGCTCTACGCCATGTCCGGCGAGCGATTTTGCGAAGTCGAGGAGGCCGGTTTTGTCGGAAACCGAGAGGAGGGCGCGTGTGATCTTGCGGTTCATACCGGGTTTTTAGTTTGTCTTAATTTTGTATTTGTCGAGCTTCGCGCGCAGCGTGTTGCGGTTGATGCCGAGCATGCTTGCCGCTTCCGACTGATTGCCGCGAGCGCGGTTGAGCACATCTGCAATCAATGACTTCTCGACGCTGCCGATCACCAGGTCATACAGGTTGTCAGCGGGCTCACCGTCGAGCTTTTCCATGTATTCGTTAAGCGAATTGCCAACGGCTTCGGCGATCGCGGCATGGCCATTTAATTTGGGTCGTTTCATTGTTGTTGTTCTCTCGTCTTTGAGTTGTTACTTGTAATTAGTTACTTAGTGCACGGCGCAGCCGACGCAATCGGGATAAGCGGCGATCGGCAAGCGATCAAATTGATCAGCCATGCGCGAAAAGTAGGTTCGTACTGCGGCGAGCTGCGCGTTGCACTCAGTCAGCACATTGAGCGCATCGCGAAAGGCGTCGCCCCCAGGCAAACTTTCGGTGTACCAGCCAATGTGTTTGCGCGCGCTTCGGACGCCGGCGTTTTCCCCGTACAACGTGTAGTGTTCTTCCAGATGCGCTTGCATGAGCGCGCTAACTTCGGCGACTTCAGGCGCAAGCGGGAACTCGCCGTGTTCGAAAAAGTATTCGGTATCGCGAAAAATCCACGGACGACCCTGCGCGGCGCGACCGATCATCACGGCATCAGCGCCGGTGTATTCGAGCGCCCATTTCGCTTTGGAGGGTGAATCCACGTCACCGTTAGCAATCACTGGCATTGTGACCGAGGCTTTCACCGACTTGATGCTGTCGTACTCTGCCGTGCCGTCATCAAAACCACAGGCACGCGTGCGCCCGTGCAGCGTAAGCGCTTGTATGCCTGCGTTCTGCGCGATCTGCGCGATGCGAATTGCGTTGCGGTTATCGGGGCTCCATCCGGTGCGCGTTTTGAGCGTTACGGGTACATCAACCGCATTTACGACCGCTTCCAGAATGCGCGCGACTAAAGCCTCGTCGCGCAGAAGCGCAGAGCCCGCATCAGCCCTACATACTTTCTTCTTCGGGCAACCCATGTTGATGTCGATGATCTGCGCGCCGCGAGATACGTTAAAGCGCGCTGCCTCGGCCATGATCTGTGGATCGTTACCCGCGATCTGCACAGCGATCGGCGCGTCCTCGCCGTCATGATTCATGCGATGCATGGATTTCGGCGTTTGCCAGAACTCGGGCTTTGACGCAACCATCTCGCTGACGGCGTATCCTGCACCCAACTGACGACACAATTTGCGGAACGGGCGGTCCGTCACCCCAGCCATCGGCGCGATCACGAGCCGATTTTTGAGGGAATAAGGGCCGATGCGCAACATGTGTGTGCAGAAAATCTTGGGGATGGGAATCGGAGAAGAACACCGATTATAGCGACAGAATTGCCCGAAATTTAGGCACTATATTTCACAAATACGTGTTGACAAATCTGATTGCAACACAGTCCTGCCCACACCGGTGGGACTCGCGTAAATCCGAAAAATCAGGTTGCTAAAGCGCTAACCTTCGTGTTAGCTCGCGGCGCAGCGGCGGCAGCATTTGCACCGCCGTCAGGCCCAGCCCACGAGGAACATCAAACAGCCAGCCGCCGCGATCAAAGCCGTAGGCGAGCAGGCCGGTGAATCCGATGCGACTGAGCCGATCTACGCCGCGTTGTCGTGCAAACGAGGCCAGCGTTTCGGCAATGCTGTTTGATGGTTTCGCCAACGCGTCGGCGAACTGTTGCGCATCAGTCAGCCCCAGATTGAGCCCTTGCGCGGCGACGGGATGCAAGCCCTGCGCGGCATTGCCGAGCGCTGCGATTGCGCCGCTAACGCGTGGCTCGACGAAGCGCCAGACGAGAGGATAGCTCGTGAGCTTCGCGGTGAGCGTAAGCTCACCCATCGTGTTGCCGAAGGCGGCGTTGATTTCGTCGCTGAGTGAGGTTGCATCCAATTGCAGCATGCGCTCCGCCTCAGCGCGAGGGCGTGCCCAGACGACCGTCCAGTCTTTATCCGCGCGCGGAATTAAGGCCAGCGCACCGCCTTCGGTGAAG
>JBBRGY010000487.1:0-2647 GCA_038223495.1 Burkholderiales bacterium
GGTGCAGAAACCGTCGCAGTGTTGCCGTACGAGCAATATCTCAAGCGCTTTCCAGCGTATCTGCAGCAGTTGATAATGGAGAGCAACGGCAAACATGTGACTGGCGATGGCGCACGCGTCGATTATCAGACGTCACCGATTGTCTGGGGCGAGCCCGGCACCAATGGTCAGCATTCCTTTTATCAACTGGTTCATCAAGGCACCCGATTCATTCCGTGCGACTTCGTCGGCTTTTGTCATCCACTTAATGTTGTCGGCGATCATCATGACCTCCTGATGGCGAACTTGTTCGCACAGAGCGAGGCGCTGGCATTTGGAAAAACGCTTGCGGAAGTCAAAGCTGAAGGAACGCCAGATTGGCTTGCGCCACATCGCGTCTTCGAAGGTAATCGTCCCACCAATACGATCCTCGCGGATCAGCTAACGCCTGAGACGCTCGGCGCATTGATCGCGCTCTACGAGCACAGTGTGTTCACGCAAGGCGTCATTTGGAATATCGACTCCTTCGATCAATGGGGCGTCGAGCTCGGCAAAGTTCTGGCGCAGCGAACGATGTCCGAGCTGGGCACCATGGATGAGCCCCCATTGAAACACGACAGCTCAACCAATGAGCTCATCCGCCGCTATCGGCGAGTCAGACGAGCGCAGTAGCACGATGATCGACTCCGGGAAACTCGACCAGCTCTGTATCAATACGATTCGTACGCTGTCGATTGATGCGGTGCAAAAAGCACAGTCCGGTCATCCCGGTACGCCGATGGATGCGGCGCCGACGGTCTATTGTTTGTGGCAACACTTTCTTCGCTTCGATCCCGACGATCCCAGCTGGTCGAACCGCGATCGGTTCGTTTTGTCCTCCGGTCATGCGTCGATGTTGCTGTACAGCGTGTTGCATCTGTGCGGTGTCAAGTCGATGAGCGCATCGTATGAATGCAGCGATCGCCTCGCCGTCACGCTGGAGGATATTCGGAACTTTCGCCAAGCGGGCAGTCGTTGCACGGGGCATCCAGAGTATGGATGGACATCAGGCGTCGAAACTACAACTGGACCGCTTGGACAAGGCGTTGCAACCAGCGTCGGGATGGCGATTGCCGAACGCTGGCTGGCGGCGACTTATAACCGTCTAGAGTACGAGCTGTTCAACTACAACGTGTATGCGCTCTGTGGCGACGGAGACATGATGGAAGGCGTTAGCAGCGAGGCGGCGTCGCTCGCGGGTCATTTGAAGCTGGCGAATCTGTGCTGGATTTACGACGACAATCACATCAGTATCGAGGGCTCGACGCGCATTACATTTACGGAAGATGTTGCCGCGCGCTTTGCTGCCTATGGCTGGAATGTTTTGCGCGTTAGTGATGCGAACGATTTAGTGACGCTAACCGGCGCTTTCCAGGCGTTTATTGACACGCACGATCGACCCACGCTCATCATCGTTCAAAGCCACATTGGCTACGGTGCGCCGCATAAACAAGACACACGTGAAGCGCATGGCGAGCCGTTGGGCGAAGAAGAGGTGCGGCTTGCGAAGGAATTCTACGGGTGGAATCCGGAAGCGCATTTTCTGATTCCCGATGGTGTGGTTGCTCATTTCAGGGCGCAACTGGGCTGGCGCGGTTCGAGTGCTCATGAAGTCTGGAAACTGTTGCGGCTTGCCTATCGTGAGCAGTATCCCGATCTCGCAACGCAGTTGGATTTCATGCAGTCCCGCGACTTGCCTGACGGTTGGGATCGCGCGCTGCCCAGCTTCTCGGTTGACGCGAAGGGTATGGCTTCACGTGACGCGTCCGGCAAAGTGCTGAACGCCATAGCCGCAAAGATGCCGTGGTTGTTGGGTGGCGCCGCGGATTTATCGCCCTCGACCAAAACACATCTAACGTTCGATTTCGCTGGCGAGTTTCAATCGAGTGACGAGGGCGGCACTCACCGGGGACGGAATTTTCACTTCGGTGTGCGCGAACATGCAATGTGCGCCATCGCGAATGGAATGTGTCTCGCCAAATTGCGACCTTTTGTCGCGAGCTTTTTGATTTTCACCGACTACTGTCGCGGCGCGCTTCGACTCAGCGCGATGATGGAGCTGCCGGTCATCACGATCTGGACGCACGACTCGATCAGCATGGGTGAGGATGGGCCTACGCATCAGCCCATCGAGCAACTCGCTTCGTTTCGCGCAATGCCTGGCATGATTGTGCTACGCCCGGCGGATGCCAACGAAGTGGTTGAGGCCTGGCGCGTGATTATGCAAATCAAAGACCGTCCCGTTTGTCTGGTGCTCTCGCGCCAAGCGCTGCCGACTCTGGATCGCACGAAATACGCCTCTGCGGG
Organism: Burkholderiales bacterium; assembly: GCA_038223495.1. Taxonomy (GTDB): domain Bacteria; phylum Pseudomonadota; class Gammaproteobacteria; order Burkholderiales; family Casimicrobiaceae; genus Casimicrobium. The sequence goes on from JBBRGY010000487.1 coordinate 2,326, forward strand.
TGGAGTGGCTCGCGGCGCCTATGTACTCGTCGATGCCGTAAATCACCAACCAGATGTGTTGCTGCTTTCCACCGGCAGCGAGGTTTCGCTATGTGTCGCAGCTCATGAGCAATTGCAATCGGAAGGGATCAACTCCCGCGTGATCAGCATGCCCTCGTGGGAGCTATTCGAGCATCAGAGCAAAGCGTATCGCGACAGCGTGCTGCCGCCAGCTATCAGGGCGCGCGTTTCAGTCGAGGAAGCGTCGACGTTCGGTTGGGAGCGTTACGCCGGGTCTGGCGGGACCATTTTAGGCATGCACACCTTTGGACTCTCGGCGCCG
>JBBRGY010000488.1:0-2636 GCA_038223495.1 Burkholderiales bacterium
CGTTGGTTGATCTTGAGCAATTCGTCGCCGAGCAAGAGCTGGACGCACGACCCATCGTCGAGGCCGAGACCGCCGAGGCGCAGGAAGCCGACCGTCACATTGCGGCCGTCAAGGAAGCAAAAGACACGGTCGACGCTCGCATCGGACAGCACGCGCTGCCCGAGCAGGTTAAAGAATTTATCGAAGTTGCGTGGCAGCCTCATTTGCAGGATGCACTCCTGGAGCGCGGCAAAGACAGCGTTGAATTTTCCAAAGCGGTCGACGCGCTCGATGAGTTGATCTGGAGCGTTTCACCGAAGGATCAGCCGACCGAACGGGCGCAACTGAGCCAGCGCGTGCCGTCGCTGGTGCGTCGTCTGCGCGAAGGTTTGAAGTCGCTCTCCGATGAAACGATTGCGCCTTTCTTTGACAAATTGTTCGAAGTTCACTCGGGTCTGCTTCGTGGCGCATCGCCGGAATATGAAGAGCCCGCCGTGCTGCCGGAAGCAAGCAATGACACGTCTTTCGATCCGTTCCAGGAGCTCGTGAAAAACATTGAGCGTAATCAGTGGATCGAGATGAGCGATGAGAAGGGCGCGTTGACCTACGCCAAGCTCGCATGGATCAGCCCACAAGGCACAACCTATCTCTTCACCACGCGACACGGACGCAAAGCTGCGTCGCTGTCGCCCGATGAGCTGGCGACCTGGTTCCGCGAAGACAAGGCCCGCATGATCGAGTCCGAGCCCATCGTGGATCGTGCGCTCGCGGGCATGTTCCAAACCGCGTAGTCGCTGCGGTTCAATCAGCAATGGCGTCTTTAGGCCTCGTCGTGGTGGGCGATTTCGCGCTCGCGACTGGACACGATCAGCATGTGAAATTTGCGGCGACTTTGCTCGGTAGGTCAAGCCAGTCGCTGGCGTGGGCATGGTTCGTTCCTGCAGATCGCGTGCAGCTCGCCAGTGTGTTGCATGAAGCTTGGCAAAGACCGCACGCTGTGGCGTGCTTTGGCGGACTGGGCAACGGCGTTGATGACAGCGTTCGCCTGACGATCAAGGCGTTGCAGATTGGCCGGGAACAGGTGGGCTTGTCGCGACACGCCGAGTCCGAAATGGACGGCGTTGTGATGTGCTCAAACATCGCATTTTTTTCTGGTGACCCCGACCGGGCGCATGCCGCTTTTGAACGTTGGTGGTGTTCGCAACCGCTCGCCGTTGATGCACCGGCAATGGAACGCGTTCGCTGGTCATTGCCCGAATCAATTCACGCCGCTGAAGCGCGCCGCAAGGTAAAGGCCGACTATCCTGCCGTTTCGCAGCGATTAACTGCTGCGGGCGACGGTGAAGTGATGCTCACGTTCACAGGATCGAGCAAAGGCAAAGTGCAAGGCGCGCGCAAAGCGTTGCAGCGCGCGTTGGCAGTGACTAGCTAGCGGATTTGCGCGCGGTGACGCCGCGTACCAGGTCGCCCACAAACCCCGGCCCGCGATACAGCATGCCGGTGTAAATCTGTACGAGGCTGGCGCCAATATCGATTTTCCGTTGCGCGTCGGCGACGCTCATGATTCCGCCCACGCCAATCACAGGAACACGCCCTTTGCTGGCTTTGACGACGCGGGTCAAAACCGCGTCCGCTCTCGCCGTCAAAGGCTTGCCGCTCAGGCCACCCGCTTCCTTTGCGGCAGCGTGATTGGCCACGCCTTCGCGGCTAATTGTGGTGTTGCTGGAAATAATGGCGTCTGCGCCCGCATCAATGATCGCTGAAACCACGTCTGCGATGATCGCATCATCAAGATCAGGTGCGATTTTCACCGCAATGGGTTTGCGTTTGCCGCGCGTCCTTGCGAGTGCATCACCTTCACGCACAATCGCTGACACCAACGCTGCAACCGAGTCTGGTGCTTGCAGATCGCGCAGATTTTTTGTGTTCGGCGACGAGATGTTGATCGTTACGTAATCCGCCGTCGCATACACGGCGCGTAGGGCGATCAGATAATCGTCCGCCGCGCGTTCAATCGGCGTCGCCGCGTTCTTGCCAATGTTCACACCGACCGGAACGACGGTGTCGCGGCATCGCAATCGCTTGACGGCATCCTCAACGCCACCGTTGTTAAATCCCAGACGATTGATCAACGCCTCATGCTCTGGCAAGCGAAACATGCGCGGGGTCGGATTGCCCGGCTGTGGCTTTGGCGTGAGCGTGCCGACCTCAATAAACCCGAACCCCAACTGTGCCAAACCACGCAAATGTTTCGCGTCTTTATCGAGCCCCGCGGCCAGACCAATCGGATTCGGAAAATCGAGCCCCATCACGCGGATCGGTTTTGGCGAGGGCAACGCGCCCGCCCAGACGCGCGCCAGTCCCAATGCAGCCTGCGCGTCGAGCGCGGCAAAGGCGGCGTGATGCGCACGTTCAGGATCAAGCGCAAACAGTATCGGACGGAAAAGTGAATAGGCCATGCCGCTATTATCTCTGGCATGTCCCGACGCCTCACCTTTCCACTCGTTTCCCTTGTGCTGTTGTTCGCCACCTTTGTTAATTTTGCGTATGCGCAGGACTACAAAGACCGCGCTGAATGGGCTGCGCTGAAAGCGGAGCTTGTCACCGAAAATAACTACGACGCCGCTGTGCTTGACGCCACGATTGCGCGCGTCAAG
>JBBRGY010000489.1:0-2634 GCA_038223495.1 Burkholderiales bacterium
CAGCCACGTTTCTTGCAAATGAGATAGACGAACAGCATCAGCGCGAGGCCGATCAGGAGCCCAGGCCCAAACCCCGCAATGAATAATTCACCGATCGAAACTTCGGCTGAAACGCCGTACAAAATCATCGGAATCGACGGCGGAATGATCACGCCTAATTCTGCGCTGGTCGCCTGAAGCGCGGCGGCCCAAGCCGTGGGATAACCGTGTTTGATCAGCGCGGGAATCAGAATTGCGCCGATGGCAAACGTCGTCGCTACCGACGAGCCCGACACCGCCGCGAAGATCATGCAAGTCAACACGCATGTCATCGGCAAGCCGCCCTGCACGCCGCCAACGAGGCTCTTCGCGAAATCAACGAGTCGTCGCGAGATGCCACCCGTCTCCATCAGGTTTCCTGCGAGGATAAAGAATGGAATCGCCGCCAAGGGGAATTTATTGATCGAAGAGAACATCTCCTTCACCGACACCAGCATGTTTACGTTACCGATGTAAATGCCGAACACCGCCGCGAGTCCGATAGAGACCGCAACCGAGATGGTGAGCGCAAAGCACAGCACCATCGTGAATAACATGGCAACCGACATCAGTCGTGCCTCCTGCCGAGCATCATTGCGCAGTCTCCAGTTCAAGCCGCTTTGGATCGAAGAAATTACCGATGATCCCCATCACCGCAAACAGCCCGCCGACCGGCATCGATATGTACGCCCAGAACATTGAATATTCCTCAAGTCCAATGATGGTTTGCACACGCCCGCGCTGCGCGTAGTCCCAACCGACCACGATGATAATGGCGATCAACGCGAGGCTCGCGATCATCACGACCACATCAAGCACGCGTTGCATGCGCGGTTTCGCCCAGCGATACAAGACGTCGACGCTAACCATCGCTCCCTGTCGAAACGCCATCGGAATGCCCATGAACACCATCCAGATCAACGCGAAGCGAATCAGCACTTCCGTCCATTCAGCAGGTCTTTCCAGGACGAATCGGGTGAGGATTTGAAACACGCCAAGACCTGCAGCGACCGCCAGCATCGCACAGGCAAACAACATTGACGCATGGGTGGTGATACGCTCGATACGCAGGAAAGTTTGTTTCATGCAATCCTCTTTTTTGGGACCGACGATCCACGCTATGCGCGAATACGAAAAGCCCGCGCTAGGCGGGCTTTAATTTTGCGTTGACGGTGACGCTTTTTTGGCTATTTGACTGCGCGAATCTTCTCAATATTGGCCTTGCCAAATTGCTTTTCAAAATCGGCGTTCACTGCCGTCAGTGCGGCAACAAACTTGGCCTTGTCGACGTCGACAATTTGCATGCCTTTCGCGCGGAGTTCGGCGACGCCCTTCGCATCGTCCTCAGCAACGCGCGCGCGATTTGCTTTCACCGCTGCTTTTGCCGATTCCATAAAGATCTGTTTATCGGCCGCCGAGAGTTTTTCAAACGCGGCTTTGTTCATGAGGATGACGGCTGGCGAGTACACGTGTCCAGTCAGCGACATGTACTTTTGCACCTGATCAAACTTCGACGACATGATGACCGATAAGGGGTTCTCCTGGCCATCGACAGTGCCTTGTTGCAGCGCTGTGAACACTTCCGGGAACGCCATTGGTGTCGTGATGATGCCCAATGCTTTGTAAGCCGCGATATGCACTGGATTTTCCATCGTGCGCATCTTCAGACCTTTCAAATCGTCGGGCACATTCACGGCACGGCGGCTGTTGGTCATATGACGCACTCCGTTCTCCCCCCACGCTAGCGCCTTCATCCCTTTGGCATCAAATTTGGTGAGCAGCTCCTGTCCGATTGGGCCGTCGAGTACTGCATGCGCATGCGCTTTGTCACGGAATAAAAACGGAATATCCAGGATACGAGTCTCCGGGACGAAGTTCGGTATCGGGCCGGTGGACGTGAACGTCAGCTCTTGCGTTCCAAGCTGCACCGCTTCAATCGATTCGCGTTCGCCACCGAGCGAGCCAGAGTAGAAGGGCTGAATTTTGATGCGACCATTGGTGCGCTTGTCTACCTCTTTCGCGAAGGTGTCAATAGCGACGCCCTGATGCGAGTTCTGGGCAATAGAGATGCTGATTCGCATCGTTTGTTGCGCGAACGCAGACGACGATAGGGCAGCAAGCACGCTGATGGCAACGGTGGTCGCGACGAGGCGCAGTTTCATGAAATTTCCTTGTGAATCGTTCAAATCGTGACGCACCGACGGTTTGCCACGCTAGAAAATTGGGGGTAGCCCGTAAGTATTTCAGTGGACGACTAAACTTGCTTGGGTAAAAACCCTTGACTCGCCGCAGAGAACCCACCGATGACAATCTTGCCGATCTGGATGCAAACCGCAGGACTTCTCTTGGTGGCAAATGTTTTCATGACCGTAGCTTGGTACGGGCACCTGAAAAATCTGGCGAGCAAGCCGTGGTGGGTAGCGGCTGTCTTCAGCTGGGGCATCGCGCTGTTTGAATATTTACTGCAAGTCCCAGCGAACCGCATCGGCGTGGCGCAGTTCTCGCTCGCACAACTAAAAATTATGCAGGAAGTCATCACACTGATGGTGTTCGTGCCGTTTGCAGTGATGTACATGGACCAACCGATGAGGCTGGACTTTTTATGGGCAGGTCTTT
>JBBRGY010000490.1:0-2624 GCA_038223495.1 Burkholderiales bacterium
GAAAACTCGCGCGCAATGTTTCCGTCGCTCGTGAAGCAGGCAACGCCGTTGCCAAACTCGTGCGCATTGACCAATTCGATAGCTGCAGCGAGATCATCCACCCGAACGCAAGCGAGCACCGGGCCAAAAATTTCTTCTTTGTAGATTCGCATTTCCGGCGTGACGTGATCAAACAAGGTGCCGCCAGTAAAAAAGCCATTCTCGTGGCCCGCCACCTTTGTGCCGCGTCCATCGACCACTAATTGAGCGCCTTCGGTGACGCCTACGCCGATATAGTTCTCAATCCGCTCCAGCGCCTGCCGCGTCACGATGGGGCCCATTTCGGCGTCGGGTTCCATGCCATTTTTGATCTTAAGTGCGCGTGCACGCTCGGCCAGCTTCGGCACAATCTTGTCAGCAACATCGCCCACCAGCACCGCGACGCTGATCGCCATACAACGCTCACCTGCGGAGCCGTAACCCGCGCCAACAAGTGCATCCACGGCTTGTTCGAGATCGGCATCTGGCATGACAACCATATGGTTTTTTGCGCCACCGAGCGCTTGCACACGCTTGCCGTAATGCGCGCCGGTTTCGTAGATGTAATGCGCGATGGGCGTTGAGCCGACAAACGACAAGGCTTTTACATCTTCGTGCGCGAGCAGTGCGTCCACCGCAACTTTGTCGCCGTGAACAACGCTGAAGACGCCATCCGGCAAGCCTGCCTGCGTGAGTAATTCCGCCATAAAAATGCTCGCCGATGGATCGCGCTCGCTCGGTTTCAGAACAAAGCAATTACCGCACGCAATAGCCACCGGAAACATCCACATTGGCACCATTACCGGAAAGTTAAACGGCGTTACGCCAGCGACAACGCCCAACGGTTGGCGCATGGTCCAATTGTCAATCCCCGTCGACACTTGATCGGTGTAATCGCCCTTGAGCAACTGCGGAATGCCGCAGGCAAATTCGACGATATCAATGCCACGCGTCACCTCGCCTTGCGCATCGCTGAATACTTTGCCGTGCTCGGCCGTGATCATCGCGGCCAGCGTGTCCTTGTGTTCATTAAGTAGCGAGAGATATTTGTTCAACACCCTTGCGCGACGAATCGGCGGTGTGTCGGCCCACGCTGGAAATGCCTTCTTCGCCGCTGCAACCGCAGCGTTCACGTCCTCGACCGCAGCGAGCAGCACCTTTCGCGGGGTTGCTCCCGTAGCGGGATTAAAGACAGGCTGCGACCGACCACCGCTGCCGGAAAAAGAACGTCCGTTGATGTAGTGGGCGATATCCGTCGTTGACGTGTAGGGCGTGGGAGCGGTCATAGTCTGATGCTTCGGAGAGATTGCTTGAAGGGAAATGAGTGCGCGCCGATTGTTGCACTACCTAGCCGCTGCGCCTGTGTCAGGTAGCAGATATCGGAAAGAGCGCCTCGCCAATCACGCTGCGACCGCACCGAGTTGCCAAACGCCGTCGCGCAACATCTCATTCGGGCCGAAATTAGCTTTGTAGGCCATCTTGTCACTGTCGCCAATCCAGTAGCCAAGATAGACGTATTCAAGTCCCAGCGATTTCGCCTGTTCGATCTGCCACATGACGCCGAACGTGCCAAGGCTACCTTTGAAAGACGGCTCGTAGAAGGTGTAGACAGCCGAGAGTCCGTCGCCAAGCACGTCAATCAAACTCATCATCACGAGTTGACGGCGTTCGTCACGAAACTCCACCAGCAACGTTTCAACGTGACTTTGCAGCAAAAAATGCTGGTATTGCTCCCGACTGTCGCTGTCCATGCCGCCGCCGTGATGGCGAAGCCGTTGGTATTTGAGGTAGAGCTCATAGTGCTCGGCGCGATATTCGAGCGGCAGAAAGTTGACATTCAGCTGGTTGCGATGGCGCTGCCAAGCGCGCTTCTGGCTGCGTGTGGCGGCAAAGGTGGATAGCGGCACTCGCAGCGGCGTGCAGGCGTTGCAGCCATCGCAGTGAGGGCGATAAATAAAGGTGCCGCTACGACGAAATCCTACGCGCAGCAGCTCGCCGTAAACACTTGAGTCAATCAGGTGGCTGGGTGTAGCGACTTGCGAACGCGCCGTGCGCCCTTCAAGATAGCTACATGGGTACGGCGCTGTGGAATAAAACTGAAGCGCCTGCCAGGGGACGCGTGCCAGATCGTTAAGTTTGCTCATCGACTCGCCATTCTGCGCGGCAGATTGCTCGCCGAGACGGCCGTTAAAGCAAAACGCATCGCATTAGACAAGCAAATCATCCAGCAAATCCTGATCAAACTGCCAGGCACCGACCGGCGGCACCCCTGCGTTCGAGTGTACCAATCGCGAAACCCGCCCAAGAAATTCTGCCCGTGAGATCGGCGCGGCCCCCAAAGTAGCCAAATGCTCGGTTTGTTGCTGGCAGTCGATCAGTTCAAATTGCCATCGCCGGAGCTGTGAAACGAGGTGCGCAAAAGCGATCTTTGAAGCATCAGTACGCCGCATAAACATGCTCTCGCCAAAGAACACTCTGCCCAGCGCGATTCCGTAAAGCCCACCGACAAGTTCGCCGTCGACCCATGTCTCCACCGAATGCGCGAAACCTGCCCGATGCAAGCCGCTATAGGCGCCAACAATCGCGTCGCTGATCCATGTGCCGCC
>JBBRGY010000491.1:0-2611 GCA_038223495.1 Burkholderiales bacterium
CAGTAGTGAAAAATCGCGGGCAAATCGTGGACGATCTCGTTGTGCTCGAAAGTGGCGAGCTCAGAACGGATGCGCGACTCGTACGTCACGACGTTCGGGTCCTCCACTTTTTCAACGACGCCAGCGCCTCTCCGTAAAACCTTGCGAATCAAATATGCGGCCCTACGCTTAGCCTCCAGAAACGCGCTCCCCAAGTATTCACCAATCATACCGATGTCAATCAGTTGCAGGCCGCCGAGCAGCAGCACGCCGACCAGCATGGACGCGTAGCCCGAAATGTCAACGCCCCAAACGATTGTACGCACGGCGATCCAGATGCCTCAACCCACCGCAGTGAACGCGACAAAGAAGTCCACATAAGTCCAGACTATCAGCGGCGAGATTGACAAGCTAAAAATGCCTTCCAGTGCAAAATTCCACCGGGTCCGCGCATTGATTTTCGAGGTGCCCGTCGCACGTACTTCGCGGCGATAGTCAATCGCCGTTGTTTTGAAGCAGGCCGATGCAAACAGGCCCTCAATGAAACGCCGATCTTCTAATAGCGCGTTCAAAGCCTAGACGACTAGGCGGTCCATCAAGCGAAAATCGCCGACGCCCGCCAAAATCTCAACGTCGGCAACCGCGTAGTGTATGCGGTAGAACGATTGCTGGGTAAAGCGCTTGGCGAGAGAATCTGAGGAGCGATCACCACGCCGCGCGAGCACGACCTCGAAGCCCTCTTCCCACTTAGCCAGCAATTCCTCGATGACTTCTGGTGGGTCTCGCAAATCAGCATCCATCGGAATCACGGCTTCGCCTGACGAGATGAGCAAACCAGCAGACAACGCAGATTCCTTGCCGAAATTCCTACTCACATCGACCACTACTAAGTTCGATCACGCGGCGCTCTCCCGCATAAGTGAGGCGAACGGAAGATCGGTGCTGCCGTCGTTTACGCAGAAGATTTCGAAATCGTAGGCAACCAATGTTGGCAGCACGCCGATGGCTTCACACTCGCTAAACATGGGGATCACCAGCGACACGCGTTTTCGAGAGTGGGCGGTCGGTTCGGTCATGGGCAGGTGCATACTAGAAACGCCGTATTCGTTTGTCCCACGGCGTTGGGCAAAAGCCCAGTTGTGGGAGCGGCTGCAGCCGCGATAGCACGCGCGGCATCGTATCGCGGCTGAAGCCGCTCCGACACCTGAAAGCGATCTGCGCTACAGCGCCGCGACTTCACCCACTTCCGCGCCCGAACCAACCCATTGCGCAAACTCATCGCGCAACCGCTCGCTCTCGCTCACCGCCCTCTGCCACGCGGCCACGCGCGCAGGCAAATCGCGCCCGTAACGCGTGAAATCGGTGCGATCTGGCAGCTTGTGATTGGGCAAACTGGCCACCCATTCGGCGCGTGGCGCAAGCACGATCACGTCATCCAGAAAGTGTGTCGAACGGTGCCGCCATTTGAGCGATTTATCGAGCCAGCCGGGGACGACGGCGCGCTGAAAATGCGGGTACAGCACGACGCCCGCGTCGACGCCGTTCTGGTCCTGCCCAACACAGCGATAGTCCAGATGCAGGTGATAGTCGGTGATGCCACCGTCCCAGTAAGCACCGCGCGCCGCGCCGGAAATGTCGTGCACGGCATTGAGTACGAACGGGATGGAGCACGAGGCTTGCACAACCGACGTAAACTTTGCGTCGGACAGCGCATAACGACGCGTGCGGTAGTCATCGCCAGCGAACGGTAACGGTGAAATGTGCGACGAAAAAACCGCTCGCTCCAGCCACGCGCCCATCGCTTTGCGTGATGCGACATTGCTCAAAAATGCACCCGCATAGCCGAGCGGTGTGCGCACACCCTGATCGCGACCAAGGATGTGGCGACCGCGTGAAGTGACCACATGAAGGCGATAGCGTGAGTTCGAAAGCACTTCATGCACACGTTGACCAAACATCGCATGAATGCCTTCTGCAAATCGCTCGCTGACATGATCTCGCGTCGGCGATTCACGCCCCGGTGGCACGTCAAAATCCTGACGAATGTAGGCGTGCTCCAGCGCTGAAATCGCAGCGGCGGGATCATCCAGCATCGCAGCCGCCATGCGCCACGCACCGATCGATGCGCCAATCAGATGAACGGGTTGCGCCGACTGCGGCAACCATTCGCCAAACAGAAAGCGATCCAGCGGCAACAAGGTCAAACCTTTAGGACCACCTGCAGCGGCAGGAATTGCGCGCACATCGGACGGCGAAAGGCCGCGCTCTCGAATGCGGGCCAACGCTCGCGGCCCGGCAAATATCTGCAACGCTTTCATCAAAAGTCCATACAGCTAGCGAGTGAAACCCTTATTTTACCGGGGCTAGGCTGCGTTTTATGCATAAAGTCGAGTTATGCAATATCTACGCGCTATGCCCCTATTAAACGTCATTTTATGAAAAAGCTGATACCAGAAAACACTAAAAACGCCTAGCTTGGCTGCTCTATTTTAAAAGTGATTGGTAATGCGGCCGACGAAAAACGATGCAATAAACTGCGTATTCATACAGTAAAATTTCGCGATGCTCCGCGCCCTCTACGTAGACTTCAACAGCTACTTCGCCTCGGTCGAACAGCAGCTTCGCCCGGAGT
>JBBRGY010000492.1:0-2602 GCA_038223495.1 Burkholderiales bacterium
TGGCCAACCGGCGGTCCAGACATCAGCGCGAGGGATTGCTGACGGTTCGAGGCTTTGAATATCGCCATGTAGTGTTACCTTAGGCCAATGCCGTTTCAAAATCGTTTGACAATACGGATCGATTTCGCACTGGAAGACTGCGTCGAACCCCGCTCGCTCGAATCCAAGATCAAAGCCGCCGATCCCCGCGAAAAATGATGCAAATTTAAGTCGTTTCATCGTAACTGATTATAAATACAGCAATCCTATGAATGCAATGAAATTTACCAAAGCGAAAATGGGAGCTTTGGTCACGCCGAGTCCGACCAAGAATATCAGTGATGAGGAGCGGCTTGCGTGGCTCGCAAAGGCTAGCGCCGAATTTGTCAATCCATCGCGCGCTAATTGCGAAAAGTACAGCGTCATTCTCGATGCCCTTTGGCCAGCCGGACACGGCATTCCGGGGCCAGTCTTGTCGCAAGACGACGTGCGGCGTGCTGTCGACGACTTTCAGGCGACGAATGGCGAAAAGCCGTACAAAGACCCGTTCCGTCGAATGAGGGAATTGCAGGGTGAAGAGGGATTCTTGTGTATTGCGAAAGAGGGCGTCCGCTATCAATTGGTTTCAAAATCAACGGCGGTCAAACGCACGCCTCGCGCCAAACTTTCGAGCGAGGACTGGGCAGCGCTGCGTCTCAAATACGGCAGTCGGTGCGCTGTGTGCGGCAGAAATGAAAATCAAGTTCGGCTAAGTCAAGACCACAAGATACCGAGAACGCGTGACGGCACGAATGACCTCGAAAATTGGCAACCGCTGTGCGATGAGTGCAACAACGTCAAGAGTACTCACTGTCGCGGGTGCGAGCAAAACTGCTTTACGTGCAGTTGGGCGTTTCCAGAAACGTATCCACCGTTGCGCGTAGACGATACCAACAAAGAGCTACTTATCCGAATGGCGGGAAAGCAAGGCATCTCGGTTTCGGCGCTGCTCAATTCGTTGTTAAACGAATCGCTAAAACGAACCAAATAAGAACGTAATATTTCGGCACCTGGCCGGAGCACGCTGTGACGATTAGCGGACGCGATCACAGCTATTCCGCCTGATTTCGCATCCAGTCGGCGGTTCCCGACAGTTGCCCCATCAACCAGTCGGCGAGCCTCGATTCGATTTCACAATCCACCAACGCCAATCGCATGCACGCGGTCCACGCATCGCGCTCCGGAGAGCCGATCGGGAAGGGCATATGTCGTGCGCGCAATCTGGGATGACCAAAGCGTTCAACGTAGTGATTCGGGCCGCCCATCCAGCCGCATAAAAACCAGTAAAGTTTGTCGCGCGAACCATCCAGCGATTCAGGATGCAGCTTGCGAATACCCGCGAATTCAGGATCCAACTCCATGTGATCATAAAAAGCATCGACCAGCATGCGAATGCCTTCTTCGCCTTTGAACAGAACGAACGGGCTTTCAGACGACGATTTGGATTCTGTGCTCATGCGTCGTTTAAATCATGCAGCAGTACTTCACGGAACGTGCGCAGCATGCCGGCGGTGGCGCCCCAAATGTAGCGCTCGTTGAACGGTACGGCCCAGTATTCGCGGCGTTGGCCTTCGCGCAGGAAGCTGTCGCGCCGCCAGTTTTTGTCATCTAGCAAATGATCGAGCGGTACTTCAAACGCGTCGGCGACTTCAAACGAATCGCACACATATTTTTGTGGACGCGACTTGGCAACCACCGGGGTAATGTCAAACGCGGTGACGGTGACGTAATGCGGCAAGGTGCCGACGATTTGAATTTGCTTTGAATCGGTGCCGATTTCCTCGGCCGATTCACGCAAAGCTGTGGCGATAATGTCGGCGTCGGTGTCGTCCTGACGACCGCCAGGAAAGCTGATTTGCCCAGCGTGATCGTAGAGGTGCGCGGTGCGTTGTGTCAGGACGACGTTTAACTGCGCTTCACGTTCGATCAACAAAATCAGCACGCCTGCAGGACGTACGCTGCAACCGAGTGCTTCATGATATTGCCGACGCTCCAACAAGCTCATGTCGCCCGGTTCGCCCAAAGGCGAGCCGCGCCAAGATTGCGCGCGTGCGACCTGCGCCTCTATCTGCTCAATTCTCAAGCGCCTTCTCCGAGCATCACTATGCGCCCTCTCTCAGCACTTGAATTGGTGGAGTCGTAAGCACGGATCGCGTGCCCAGCCAGCCCGCCAGTAACGTGAGTCCTGTGGCGGCAGCAAAGCCAACGATCCAGACCGTGGGCGAGGCAGAGAACTCAATCTTTAACACCCGCGTCGCCAGCGCCCACGTCAGCGCCAGCGCGCCGAGTACGCCGAGCAACCCCGCCGCGCTGCCCAACGCTGAAAACTCCGCAATCAGCGCACTTCGAATCTGCTTGCGCGTGCCGCCCAGCGTGCGGATCAACGCAGTGTCGTAGCGACGCTCATCCTGCGTAGCGATAACGGCAGTGTAGAGGGTCAGCAACCCCGCCGCCAGCGTGAACGCGAACACAAATTCGAGCGCGCTCGCGACCTGATCAACGATGCTGCGAACACGCGCCATGATCTCCGAAACATCGATCACCAAAACGTTGGGTGCGGCGGCCACAACGTTCGGTAACGTCT
>JBBRGY010000493.1:0-2602 GCA_038223495.1 Burkholderiales bacterium
TTCGGCTTTGCGACGGACACAGGTTTGAAGTCGCCGGGCGTTGCACTCATTTTGTTTTCGTTGGTGTTGCCGCCACTGCTGTTTTGGATTGCTCCTGTCGCCGCTGCGTATTCACGCAAACATGAGTTCGAGGCGGATGCCTACGCCGCTCAAGTGTCGAGCAGCGATGATCTAATCGCGGCGTTAACAAAGCTCTATAAAGACAACGCGAATACCTTGACGCCAGATCCGATTTATTCGGCTTATCACCACTCGCATCCGCCCGCAATGATTCGCATTGCGCATTTGCGGGCACAACCTGGACCTGCAGCATGAGCGCCCCAAATATGATCGCGTTGGCTGACCTGGCAGCGCTAAGCGCAGCGCCGCAACATGACCAAAAAGCGTTCTCCACAGCACAAATCAAAGCACAGTTGAACGTATTGCCAGATTGGGCGTTTCAAGACGGAAAAATCGTCAAAACGTTTCGTTTCGCGAACTACTACGAAACCATCGCGTTCGTGAATGTTGTGGCTGCAATTGCGCACAAAACGGATCATCACCCGGACCTGTCCGTGCATTACAACCGCTGCGAAGTGGCGTTCAACACGCATGACGTGGATCACGGCAAGGGCGGCATTTCGGTGAACGACTTTATCTGCGCCGCGCGAATCGAAACCGCACTCAAACTAATCTAAAAACACAAAGACATCGAATGCTGCAAGGACTGGTCATCGAGACGCAACGCCGTCATAACGTCGTGCAAATGCCCGACGGCACGCGCATCAAGTGCATCAGTAAGGGTAGATTGCTGCAAATGGCGTGTGGCGATCTGGTGCATCTCACGATGACTAACGAGCGCGAAGGCGTCGTTGAATCGGTGCTGGAACGGCAATCGCTTTTTTATCGCGCGGACGCATACAAAGAGAAGCTGGTCGCCGCGAATGTGACTCAGGTCGCCTGCATCATCGCGCCGCTGCCGGCCTATTCAGACGAGCTTTTGAATCGCTGGCTCGTGTGTGCGGAAGCTAGCAACGTTAAGGCTGTGATCGGGCTCAACAAAATTGATCTCGTTGAAGCCGCAGCCGCTGCAAACGCGCTAGCCAAGTATCGCGATCTAGGCTACGACGTCGTTCTGTTTTCCGCGAAGTTTAACGACGCACCAATGCGCGAAAAATTGATCGGTGAGCGTTCGGTGTTGATCGGTCAATCCGGCATGGGCAAAAGCAAATTGCTCAATGCGCTGGTCGGCGAAGAAGCCCAAAAAACCAACGAAATCTCCGTCGCACTCGACTCCGGAAAACACACCACGACGTTCACGCGGCTCTTTACGCTCGGTCGTGAAGACACGTGGGTGATCGACTCACCGGGTATGCAGGTGTTCGGCCTCAACCATTTTTCGCGGCTAGAAATTGAGCGTGCATTTCCCGAGTTTCGCGCCTCGCTGGGTCAATGCCGATTCAGGGATTGCAAGCATTTGCATGAACCGGACTGCGCGCTAAGAAAGCTGGTCGCCGAGGGCAAGGCCTCGGAAGAACGCTTGTCTATCTTGAGGAAATTTTGCTCTGAAGGCGAAGCGGTGCCGCATTACGCGCGGCACTAGCCCTACACGTCGCTTGTCCGAGTAGGGCCAACACACAACGATTACTGCGTCCCGTACGGCTTCTGATCGACGCAATACGCTCCGGTTAGTCCAGCGGCGCTCCGTCCACGAATGTCTTTCGTCGCACGAATGTCATTGACCATTTGCAGCGCCGTTTTTTCGCAAGGCGCGAGTTCGACATCGCTCACGTCTTTCGGCGTTATGCGATCACCCCATTCCGCGTAGTGCGAGCACACCGTGAGGCCAGCGCCAAAAGCGGGCATGAGCAGCTTGCAATGCGGTTGAATGCGGCCCTCTTCTAATGCCTCAACCAACGCGACCGGCACTGTGGCGGCGCTCATATTGCCGTACTTCGGCACTGTCACCTGAACCTTACTCATTGGAATTCCAGCATATTTCGCCACCGCTTCAATGATGCGCGAATTGGCCTGATGGGGAACGACCAGATCAACCTATTCGGAGGTGACGCCGGCTTTGGCAAGCGCTTTGGCGCTGGCGTCGGTCATGCCGTGCACCGCCTTCTTGAAAATCTGCGGGCCGTCAAATGTCCACGACATGTCACCGAAGGCGACGTTCGCGTTAGCGTAGGTCGCGCCATAGCCGCCGATGCGCAAAATGCCACGCGCGTCAGCAATGCAGCCGAGTGATTCGGCGAGCAGCCCAGTCTTTTCTTCAGTCGCTTCAATCACAATTGCAGCACAGCCATCGCCGAATAGCACCGCGACGCCGCGATTTTCCCAATCCATGTAGCGCGAAATAATCTCGACACCGATCACCAGCGCGCGCTTGACAACGCCTGATCGAATCATCGCGTTGGCAGTGGTCCAACTATAGAGAAAACTCGTGCAGGCAGTATTCACATCCATTGACGCTGCGTTGACCGCGCCCAGCTTGTATTGCAGGCCGGACGCCGTGTTTGGCACCATCTCGTCAAAGCTGCACGAGCCGTAAACGATTAGATCAATGTCGGTCGCTTTGAGCCCGGCGCAAGCGAGCGCACGCATAGACGCAACGTACGCC
>JBBRGY010000494.1:0-2601 GCA_038223495.1 Burkholderiales bacterium
CTGAGGTTTCCCCACGAATAGTTGTTTCTATTCAATGGTTTAAGGCGTAGAGTTCGCGTAAAAACGTTCGCGCGTGTGTCTGTGCTGAGCGGTGGCTCGCATGGCGTTGATCTTTTTCCTTGTTAGCGACCAAACTTTCAAGGAGAAACAAGCCATGCGAACGGACATGATTGTGGCGCGAGTGCTCGCCAATTGCAAAGGCTTCATGCATCAGGCGCGCTGGCGGCGGCTGGTTGATCTGTGCAGCGCTGCGGTCAACGGTCAAGCGCTCGCGCTGACGCAATTGGCGCTCGGTTCCGGCTCGAAGACCACGCTGCGCCACCGGGTCAAAGCGGTGGATCGGCTGCTCGGCAGTCCAGCCTTTGCGGGGGAACATCTCGACATCTACCGCACGCTTGCAGCACGCTGGCTCACGGGGGTGTCGCCGCTGTTGATTGTGGTGGACTGGTCGAGTTTGTCGGCGGACATGGCGTGGCACTGGCTGCGCGCCTCGGTGGTGGTTGAGGGACGCTCCATCACGCTCTACGAGGAGGTGCATCCACGGCATCATCTTGCCGCTTACGCCGTGCACAAGCGCTTTCTCGAACGCATGAGCTGTGTGCTGCCTCCATCGCGATCCGCGCCCATCATCCTCACCGATGCCGGGTTTCGCGGCACCTGGTTTGCGCTCATCAAAGCGCACGGTTGGGATTGGGTGGGCCGGATTCGAAATCGCGACTTTGTCTGCCCTGTCGAAACGAAGCGATCAGGTATCGACACACACTGCCTGTGCACACCGGACAAAAAGAGCTTGCGTTGGTTTCCCGCCAAATCACTCTACCTCGGTGCGAGCGCCACGAGCGAGGACTTGGGATTATTTGATGCGACCCGCAACAAGCCCAACCGCTGTCGTCTGGTGCGCGTGAAGCGTTTGCCGAAAGCACGTAAGCGGCGTTATGCCAGCGGCAAGCTACACGTCAACAGCAACTCAAAGAAACAATCAGCTGCGGCACGTGAGCCGTGGCTGCTGTCGTGCTCGCTGGGCCTTACGCACTTGAGTGCGGAGAGCATTGTGTCGCTCTATGCACGGCGTATGACGATCGAGCAGAGCTTTCGCGATACCAAAAACGAGCGACTGGGTCAGGGGCTCACGCGCTCGATGAGTCACGGACAGCAACGGCTGGAGGCGCTACTACTGATTGGCCACATTGCTGCGATTGCTAAGCGGCTGATTGGCGAGGCGGCCAAGGCGCAGCAGCTAGAACTTGAACTGATCAGCCGCAAACAAACAACGCGTCATCAACGTGCAGAAATATCCGTGATGACGCTCGCCAGCCGTGTCATTGCAAACTCTCAGTTGATGCACAGAATCGGAAATCCGCTCGACTATCTGCATCGCCTGCGCGCGCAGGCGATCAACGCGTTCAATGCTCAACAGCTTTCACAGTAATTCGTGGGGAAACCTCAGGGTTAGCACCTATATTTATCGAAAGTCGATAAATACCGATTCAGCCGTCTAGCCCCTATGCAGCTTAGTCTGGACGAAAAAGCTGATCGCTTCTGCGCACGTCTGACCGACGCGAATTCCGGAGTGTGCGGCGAGT
This sequence comes from Burkholderiales bacterium, assembly GCA_038223495.1. Classification (GTDB taxonomy): domain Bacteria; phylum Pseudomonadota; class Gammaproteobacteria; order Burkholderiales; family Casimicrobiaceae; genus Casimicrobium. The sequence continues at coordinate 1,584 of JBBRGY010000494.1, forward strand.
GAGTTCACCGCACTGATCCGTCCCGTGCCGAGCGTGCTTGTTGCTTCGCCGATACGCGCCGTTTCATGGCTAACCGCGCAGGCAGCGACCCCAGCTTCGTTCAATAGTTCGAGCCCCTTGACGCCTGCATGGTCGAGACCCATCCCCGCGTCGTTGAAAAATGCGAGACCCGGCGGATGAGCCAGCGCCAGATGCGCCGCGCTGATGCCGCCGTGCGACCCTGTCACTACGATCTGGCCGCGCATTTCGTGGGTCACCGCACTGATGCTGTCGATGACGAAAGTTCGCATTTCAAACGTGATGCCGCTCGCGCAGAATGGCCGTGGCTTGGGCTAACGCCGACAGTTTGCCCTCGGCAATCTGCTCGGAGCTAACCGGATTGTCGGCGAACGTCGCGAAGCCGCAGTCGGGCGTGAGCAGCATGCGCTCGGCACCAAAGATGCGGATCGCGCGCTCGGCGTGCGCGACGATGGATTCAACGCTCTCGATGTGGGCATGTTTCTGGTTGCACGCTCCAACGCCGACGCGTATGTGATCCGGCAGCGCCGACAAAACTTCAATCTCACCCGCGCGCGGCGTGCAAAGTTCGAGCAATAGCGTGCCGACCTGCATCTGCGCGAGCGTGCTCACCAGCGGCATGTAGTCACCAGTAAGCGCTGCGCCTTCATCAGCCGTCCAGGTGCCGCGGCACATGTGCAGCGCCAGTCGGTCCATCGGAAAGCCCTTGGTGACGGCATTGACCAGATCGCGGGCGAATGCGAGTTCGATCGATGCTTCCTTCTTTTCGCCGAGTGCGCCGCACATGAAGCTGCGCTGAGTTGCCGCCCCGGTAAACACCACTTCCGACAGCACCGGCTCATCGAGCTGCACCAGTGCCGTGCCAGCCGCCAACAGGCACGCAATCTCTTCGCGCAACACGCGAACGATGGCGTCGGCCAGTTCCTCGCGGCTTCCGTAGGCACGATCGGAAATGCACTCCATCCACATCGTACGCGTCAACAGATACGGCCCTGGTAGA
>JBBRGY010000495.1:0-2590 GCA_038223495.1 Burkholderiales bacterium
TGTGAACGCGATGACGAGAACGGAGCGAGGGATTTTTAGCGGTTTTGCGTCTTGCAATTCAGTGCTCACGCGAGCACGACATGAAACGGTTTTTCATTCTCGCCCCACCAGACGCAGGCTTCGCCAAAGATGTCGGTGAGCGTATTCCAGTCGTCGCCGAAGCGTTTTGCTGCCGCCGCCGCGTCGAGCACGACAATCGTATAGCTCGCACGTTTGGCCCACGCTTCGTCCATCAGACAATCCGCCAGTGCGTCCCAATTGTGCCCGAAATATTTGGGTAATTTGAGGCTTGTTGCCAATGCTTCCAGCAGGCCTTTTTTAGAGCGAACGCCTTTCAAATCAACTGTCAACACGGTATCTGCCCGCAGATCTTGAACTGAATTTTTCATGAGTTTCTCGCGCCCGCCTAACGTTGAATGCACTTGAAGGACTGATAGTGATCGTCGCTGTAAAAGCACGCATCCGCGGCGCGAGGGTCACCACCACAAACGATGCGCCGCGCGCCGCGATTCCTCACGCCCGGCGTGCGCACGGTGTATTCGCGGTAGTAGCCGCGCGGAGCCTTGGGCAAAGCACGTTCGCGATTGCCGAAGCTAATACCGTCGCGATTGCTGGAGAATGGACCACCGGACGCGATCAAGGCGAGCGTGTCACGGCCTTGCTTCGGCAGGTCCTGAACTGTGATCGATTGCCCCACGGCGCAGGCAACGGTACGCGCCGAAATCAATGGTGACGCACCCACTGCCAGCGCCATCAGCCCGAGCGCTAGCCATTTTCTGAAACTCGTCGTCAACATAGAAGTCCCCGCTAATTCGTTCTCTGCAAAGTTATGAATTCGGTTTCGATGCACCGGTTTTGAACCACGTCAACACCGGCGTCGCGCGCGATTTTTGCGGCCTCCGCGTTCTCGACGCCCAACTGCATCCAGAGCACTTTCGGCAAAGGGTGGACGGCGACAGCGGCTTTCGCCACTTCGACCATATCTTCGCTGCGCCGAAAGCAATCCACGATGTCAATGGGCACCGTCACATCGGCGAGCGTTGCCACACACGTCTCGCCCAAAATTTCCTGCCCAACATAGGCGGGATTTACCGGAATGATGCGATAACCAGCATGCTGCATGTAACTGGCAACGCCGTGGCTGGGTCGCTCAGGTCGCGTCGACATGCCGACGACGGCAATCGTTTTCGTCTCGGCAAACAGTGCTTTTACATCCATGAGGTACAGGTGCTATCGCACCCGTCGGAATGACGATATCTCGTCGTTCATTCCGGGAGGCATCTCGTTGTGTTGACCCGGCCCAAACGTCACGCAGCGGCCACGGTAGTTGGAGTCAGAGCAGAACTGCCAGGTGCCCAACGTGATGAAAATCGATGAGGTCGTATCGTTCATGCCAGAGCCGGAAAGATCGGACACGTCACCGGTTGCACGTACCGTGCGGCCGCCAAAGTTGCTGTGCTCATAGAGCCACACTGGATGCCGTGAGCGCGGCGCGTTAGCGTCCATCACTACGTAATTTTCATCACCCGGCGTAATACCACCCCAATTCGGTTGGTCGCCAATTCTGCGCAGCGACGAAATTGACCGATCCATTTGTGGTGGCAGGCGGCGGTAATCGCCTGGGCCGTAGACCATGCAAACGCCGCCGTAATCGCGGTCTTCGCACGCTTCCCAATTGCCACCTGAGACACGCATGGAGCGAATTCGATCATTGAAGCCAGTATTACGTAGATTGTCGGTGTCGTTATCAAGCGTGAACGACGCTCCCCGGAAATCGGTCTCGGTATAAACGTCGATACGCGCGCGATTCCCGTTCCAAGCCGGTGGTTGAATGGGGGGCGGCGCAACTACCACAGGAGGGCGCACGTTGGCTACAGGCGGACGATTTACGTCCAAGGCCCGCGCACTGACGATGCGGAAATTGAGCTGTGGTCCCAAATCGTTGTATTGCCCTGGCGGTAGCGCCTGACAGCGACCGCCGTAGTTGTACTCGGTACACACTTCCCACGTGCCGCCAGATACGATCGCCGATGAGGCATTGGTCAGTCCCCAGCTACCTTCAAGATCAGGCGAGCTTTGATTAAACGTCATGGTGCGACCCCGGAAACCGGGCGCTTCAAAGAGCTGAATTTGCGGTTGTGCGTAGCCAACAGCTCCCGAACTCGAATTGGCACCGTAAGTAATGTCGCGTGCCGACAGGATGGTGTCGCCAAATCGACCAGAAAGTTCGCGATAATCGCCAGTCGTCAACCGACGGCATTCCCCGGTGAAATTGGCACCACTGCAGGCTTCCCAAACGCCCGTGCCGACGCGAATCGAGCGCGCTGCACCGATGGGCAGATTCGGCTCCGAACGGGAGATGCGCGCCGTGGCCCCTGTAAAGTCGCGCCCACTGTAGAGCCAAAGATCGGCGGCCGTTGCCGCCGCAGAGCAGGTGACAAGTGCCGCAGCAAGCGCTGCCCGAGTTAGAGCTTTTGTGTATGCGGTAAATCTGAAAGGCTTCATTCGTCCTCCTGTGCCCGTATGCTGGGCGATGTATGTGAGCAAATTTCCTTGGAGCTGCCAAGTAGGGTGGTGAGAAAACACGCTC
>JBBRGY010000496.1:0-2572 GCA_038223495.1 Burkholderiales bacterium
ATGCGTATCCTGACGAAGCGGTAGCGGCGATCATCCGCGCCGCGCCCGGCCTGGTGGTCATTGACGAAGCCTACGAGCCTTTCGCACAGCGCTCATGGATGTCGCGGCTCGACGAATTCCCGAATCTGCTGGTGATGCGTACGCTGTCCAAAATCGGCCTCGCGGGAGTGCGCTTGGGCTATGCGTTCGGCGCGCCAGAATGGATCAACGAGATCGACAAGGTGCGCGGACCGTTCAACGTCGGCGTGTTGCAACAGGTCGCGGCGGTCGTGATGATGGATCACTATGACGAGCTGAAACGCCACGCCGCGTCGATGATTGCCGAGCGCGAACGTTTGTTTGCGGCGTTGTCAGAGTTGCCCGGTGTGACGCCGTTCCCGTCGGTCGCGAACTTTGTACTTGCCAGATTTCCGGACGCCACTGCGGTGTACGAAGGCCTGAAAACGCGTGGCATTCTCGTCAAGAACGTCTCCGCGCAGCATCCGCTGATGGCCAACACGCTGCGCATTTCGATCGGCAAGCCGGACGAAATGGATCAATTGCTGGCGGCGTTAAACGCGCTGGTTGCTTAGAGGCCGCTCCTACAATATCGCTATGAACGCAAATTCTCCCCGCATCGCCGCCGTCGAGCGCAACACCAAAGAAACGCAGATCAAGGTTTCAATCAACCTTGATGGCACGGGCAAGGCCGATCTCAATACCGGCGTGCCGTTTCTCGATCACATGCTCGACCAGCTCGCACGGCACGGCATGATGGACGTGATGGTTCACGCCGTGGGCGACCTGCACATTGACGCGCACCACACGGTGGAAGACATCGGCATCACGCTGGGGCAGGCGTTCAAACAGGCTGCGGGCGACAAGGCGGGCCTTTATCGCTATGGACATTCTTATGTGCCGTTGGATGAAGCGTTGTCGCGCGTGGTGATTGATCTGTCTGGTCGTCCGGGGCTTGAATTTAATGTGCCGTTCACGCGCGCCATGATCGGCACGTTTGACGTTGATTTAACGCATGAATTTTTTCAGGGCTTTGTGAATCACGCATTGGTGACGTTGCACATCGACAACCTCAAGGGTGACAACGCGCATCATCAGTGCGAAACCGTGTTCAAAGCATTTGCTCGGGCGCTACGCATTGCGTGCGAGCGTGATGCGCGAGCGGCGGGTGTGGTGGTTTCGACCAAGGGCGTGCTTTAGTCGACTTATGCAAACCATCGCTATCGTCGACTACGGCATGGGCAATTTGCGCTCGGTGGCGAAGGCGTTTTCGCATGTTGCGCCGGATCAGCGCGTGCTCATCACCAGCGACGCTCAAGAAATCGCCAACGCCGAGCGCGTCGTGCTGCCCGGTCAGGCGGCGATGCCGGAGAGCATGGCCGCACTCAATGCGTCCGGCTTGCGCGACGTGCTGAATAAGGTGTCGCGCGAAAAACCGTTTCTCGGGGTCTGTCTTGGCCTGCAAATGTTTTTTGAGACGAGCGAAGAGGGCCCGCCGGGCGTCGGAACGCCTGCGCTAGGATGGCTAAAAGGTCGCGTGGCGCGTTTTCCGAAGCCGCACGTGGATTTAGATGGCAGCGTGCTCAAAGTGCCTCATATGGGCTGGAATGCCGTGCATTTCCCACAAACTATGCGCTCGCACCCTTGTTGGTCGAGTGTTGCCGACCAAACGGCGTTTTATTTCGCGCACAGCTTCTACGCAGTGCCTGCCGATGAGGCGACCGTCGCAGGCGTTGCCGACTATCCCAATCCAATCTGCGTCGCAGTAGCGCAGGCCAACATTTTTGCGGTACAGTTCCACCCTGAAAAAAGTGCAGACGCGGGCTTGCGCGTGCTGCAAAATTTCTCCACATGGAACGGATCGTTTTAACGCGGCCCGTACCAACCTAACGTTTCCATCCAGCAGCGACTTCGCCGCATCAGCCCTTCAATATTTCCCATGCTAGTTATCCCAGCCATTGATCTTAAAGACGGTCACTGCGTGCGCCTGCGTCAAGGCGACATGGACAATGTCACGGTGTTTTCCGAAGACCCGGCCGCGATGGCGCGCCATTGGGTCGATCAGGGCGCGACCCGTTTGCATCTGGTGGATCTGAATGGTGCGGTGCAGGGCAAGCCGATCAACGAGCGCGCGATCAAGGCGATCCTCTCGGAAGTGGGCGAAGAAATTGAAGTCCAGCTTGGCGGCGGCATTCGCGATCTCGACATCATCGAGCGCTATCTCGATGATGGAATTGACTACGTCATCATTGGCACGGCAGCCGTCAAAAACCCCGGCTTTCTGCATGACGCCTGCAACGCCTTCCCCGGCACCGTCATTGTTGGTCTCGACGCCAAAGACGGCAAGATCGCCATCGACGGCTGGAGCAAACTCACCGGCCACGACGCGCTCGACCTCGGTAAGCGCTTCGAGGACTACGGTATCGAAGGCATCATTTACACGGACATTGGTCGTGACGGGATGGGGACTGGCATCAATATCGAGGCGACTGTGCGTCTAGCGCAGCCGCTTCGCGTGCCGGTGTACGCGTCGGGCGGAATCCACAATGTTGAGCACATCAAGCTGCTGAAGCCG
>JBBRGY010000497.1:0-2542 GCA_038223495.1 Burkholderiales bacterium
CTTGCCGCAAGTGCAATCCAACGCGGGATTGGCTTTTTCTTCCACTGGTGTTTTATATCTTGCGATGAACGCCGTGATTTACCGTGTCGACCCGGCCAACGCTGCGACCGTAGCGCTTGGCAACACCGGTCCCGCGATTTCCGGTCTGGCCGGTGTGTCGCCGACAGCAGGGTGTGCTTCCGGCATTTACGGCTTAGGCGGCAACACCGATCGCGGCAAGTTCTACTGCATCAACATCACCAACGGCGTCGCTACGCTGCTCGGCACAATTGGCGTGTCACCGCTCGACTCGGGGCTCGACGGCGACCTGACGACAGGCCTTGTGTGGGGCGTAAGCAACGACGATCCGGGTCAGGTCTTTTCGATCAACACGACGTCACTCGCGATTGCCAACACCAATACGGTGACGTTGGCGGGTAAAGCCATTGGCGGCTTCGAAAGTCTTGCGGTCGCACGCACGACAACCGCTGAAGTGCCGCCCGTCACTGTCACGCCAGCAGCGAACGATCCGCAGTCGGTTCCTGCGCTTTCGCTGCCGTTGCTGGCTGCGCTGGCACTATTGCTAGCGATGGTTGCAGCAGTTTCACTCCGCGCGCAAAGACTCGCACCCATCCGCCTACGCAAATAGCGTGGCAAGCGCGGTGCCCGGATCCGGCGCGCGCATAAAGGCTTCTCCGACCAGATAGGCGTGCACATCGTGATCGCGCATGTGCGCCACATCTGCGTTGGTGAGAATGCCGCTTTCGGTAATCACGCGCTTACTCGCTGGAACTTTCGCTAGTAAATCGATGGTCGTTGAAAGCGACACGTTAAACGTCCGTAAATCGCGGTTGTTGATGCCGATGAGCGGCGTCTTTAGCGTGAGTGCCGCGTCAAGCTCGGCTGCATCGTGTGATTCAACCAAAACAGCCATACCCAACTCATGCGCGAGCATTTCCAGTGCCTGCATTTGATGCAACTCCAGCGCGCCGACGATCAGCAAAATGCAGTCAGCGCCCATCGCTCGCGCCTCAAAGACCTGATACGCGTCGACGATGAAATCCTTACGGATCACCGGTAGATTGCACGCCGCACGAGCGGCCTGCAAATACGCCGTCGAACCCTGAAAATAGGGCGCGTCGGTCAAAACAGAAAGACACGCCGCGCCACCCGCTTCGTAGCTCTTCGCGATTTCAGCAGGCTGGAAGTTTTTGCGCAGAACGCCTTTGCTCGGGCTCGCTTTTTTAACCTCGGCAATTACGGCGCTTTTGCCCCCCGCAATTTTTGCCTCCATCGCGCCAGCAAAGTCGCGAATATCGTAGCGAGCTTCCGCCTCTGCACGTATCGCAGCCAGGGGTTTCAGCCGCATCGACGCTGCAATTTCATCGTGCTTGGTTGCAATGATTTTGTTGAGGATGTCGCTCATGCGACAAACGGCTTGGTTCGGAAAGACTGGGTAAACGCTGCAAACTCAGCTACCTTTTTACGGGCCGCGCCGCTCTCAATGGCTGCGAGCGCGAGCGTAATTCCGTCGCGTAATGTCGGTGCCAGATTCGCCGTGTAAAGAGCAGCACCAGCATTCAGCAGCACCACATTGCGTGCGGGCGTCGGCGCACCATCAAGCGCCGACAACAACATCGCCTTCGACTGTTCCGGCGTGTCTACGCGCAGGTTACGCGTCGCGCTCATCGTGAAGCCGAAGTCTTCGGGATGAATTTCGTATTCGGTGATCTTGCCATCTTTCAGTTCGCCAACCAGCGTTCCGGCACCCAGCGAAATCTCGTCAAGCGAATCGCGACCATGCACGACCATGACATGCTGCGCGCCCAGCCGCTGCATGACACGCGCCTGAATGCCCACCAGATCGGCATGAAAAACGCCCATCATCGTGTTCGGTGCGCTGGCCGGATTGGTCAACGGCCCGAGTATGTTGAAGATCGTCTTTACGCCCAATTCACGTCGAATTGGGGCAACTGCTTTCATCGCCAGATGATGGTTCGGCGCGAACATAAAGCCGATTCCCGTCGCCACGATGCACTGCGCGATTTGATCGGAAGTCAGCATGATGTTCACACCGAGCGCCTCAAGTACGTCAGCTGCGCCGCTCTTCGATGACACGCTGCGATTGCCATGCTTGGCGACCTTGGCACCCGCAGCGGCCGCGACGAACATCGAGGCTGTTGAAATATTAAATGTGTGCGACAAATCGCCGCCCGTGCCCACGATGTCGATCAGGTTCGGTTCGTTGTGAACCGGCACTTTGGTGGACAGCTCACGCATGACCGTTGCGGCGGCGGCGATCTCACCGATGGTTTCTTTCTTGACACGCAGACCGATCAAAAATGCCGCCGACTGCGCCGTGGTGAATTCACCGTTCATCAATTTGCGCATCAAGGACAGCATTTCGTCTTCAAAAATTTCGCGGTGATCAACGGTGCGCTGGATCGCTTCTGAAATGGATATTTGCATGATTCAACGGGCCTACAAGCTCAGGAAATTTTTCAAAAGATCATGACCGTATTCGGTCATGATCGACTCAGGATGAAACTGCACGCCCCAAACC
>JBBRGY010000498.1:0-2529 GCA_038223495.1 Burkholderiales bacterium
GGCGTTTTGCCTTCGTCAAGCGAAAACTCGGCAATCACGTCGTCAGGCAACATGGTGATCTTGTGGCCGGGCATGTAAACCGTCGACAAGCGATCGCGAGCCACGCGATCCAGCTCGCTATGTGCGGTGATGGCTAGCGCGGGTGCTGCGATGTGAATGCCCAGACGGAAGCCGCCGTTAGCAAGCGGTTGCACAGAAAGTGCGTCGTCGATTTCGGTCGTCGTCGCGTCGTCAATGCTGAACGCATGCACATCGGCCGTGGGTAAATCGGCAATCGCAGGTAGCGAAACATGCGGCGGAAACGCGATGCCTTTTGGGAAGGTCGCACGCAAAAAGCGTTGAAAGTGCAGCGCATGCGTTGACGGAATCGCACCGGCCTTAGCCAGCAAATGCACAGGTGCCATACGCGCGCGATCCGCTGCAGCAACTAGCGCTCGATATCCCAGGCTTTGCTTTTCTGGGCTATTTAAAAGTTGCACCCAATTCGCTGCAATTTCGACCGGAGCTTTCCCCGCGAGTAACGCCAGCACCCAGACTTCAATCTGCTCGGCCTCGCTCGCCTTTCGCTCGAGGCGAGCGAGCGCTTCACTCAGTGCATCTTCGGGAGCCCGCTTATAACGGCCTTTTCCACGTTTGTAGAAATACATCGGTGACTGCTGAAGCGCGAGCAAGGTCGCCGCCTGATGCACGGCCGTGGCGCTCGCGCCGAAGTATTCCGTTGCCAGTTCACCGAAAGAAAACTCTTCCCTTCCGGCTGCCGATTCCCACAACAGGGCCATGTCAATATCGGCGCGCTGAAGGGTTGCTGCCGCCATCAAATCAGCGGCCGACGGCGAGGCAAAGTGCAGCAACCCGTTCGCACTTTTGACCTTGATACGGCGACCACCGGCCAATTCGACTTGCGCCGAAGCGTCGGTCTCTGAAATGATAAGACCGGCCTTGATCTGGCCGTCGTCTTCGAAGAGTAGATTCATTGAATGGGATTGGAAATGCCGTGCGGAACGTGCCCGGCGGGGACGACGCGGCTGGCAGAGTCAACATGTCGCCGCTGGTCGTCAAAGAAAATATCGGCTCCAAAAGCGCGCAAAAACTCCGCCTTATCAAGACCGCCTAAAAAAAGTGCTTCGTCAATACGCACGCCCCAGGCGCGCAGGGTGCGGATGACGCGTTCATGCGCCGGGGCTGATCGAGCGGTGACGAGCGCCGTGCGAATAGGCTGACGATCACGCGGAAAATCAGTCTGAATGCGATGTAGCGCAGCGAGGAAATTTTTGAATGGACCGCCACCGAGCGGTGTCTCCGCCGCACGGGCTTCTGACGCCGTAAATGCATCAAGTCCTTGCGCCTGAAATATGCGCTCTGCTTCATCCGAAAACAACACTGCGTCACCGTCAAACGCGATGCGCAACTCGTCGTCGACTTGCGGCATGATGGAATCAACGACGTCAATTGCGCCCCTGTGCGGAACGATCGTCGCTGCCGCATGACCGGACTCCAGCGCATGGCGCACGTCCTCGGGATCGGCCGACAAAAACAGATGCGTACCTAACGCCGGAACATAGCGTGACGTGTCACGGCCACTGGTAAACACGGCGCGCGTAATGCCTAATTTGTAATGGCTAATGGCATTGAAAATTCGCAAGCCGGTGTCAGCACTATTTCGCGACAGCAGCACGATTTCGACATGCTGCCGGCTCGCCTCATTGAGGCGCAGAAGCTTGCGCGCCAACTCAAACGCCACGCCCGGTTGCAGCAGATCATTTTCATGATCAATCTGATGTCGCTGATACGCCTCGACACCACCAGTCTCGTACACCGCGTGACTTTCGCTCAAGTCAAACAGCGCACGCGATGAAATCGCAACGATAAGCCGGTCGTCGATTTGCGTCGCCATGTTGAACGATTAGGCCGGCTTCTGCACGGATACAAGAAACCTGGCAATCGCCACGACCCGCTCCTTAGGCAATGCAAGTGTTTCAATCAGCGGAGCTGCAAAACCCGATATTTCGAGCAATCGCATCACGTATTTCTGCGAGCGCGCAAAACGCAAGTTCCTTTTCATAAAAAACTTGGGGCAGTCAACATAGACGATGCCTCAGGTAGGCGACCCGCCTGGATATCGGATTCGACTGCTTGCAACTGCCGACTGCACGCGTCGGGATCGCCACCCGCGCGCTTGGCCGGTGGTAGAGAAAATTTTGAACATGCCATAACCTTGCCTTTAGTTGTAGCGCTAGCTCTGCTGCGTATGTGCGCGACGCAATTGATCGAGCACGCGTTGATGAATGCCGCCAAAAGCGCCATTACTCATGATTAAGATGTGATCGCCACGTCGTGCGTTGGCGACCAGCATGCTGGTGAGTGCACCAATGTCGGTTGCATTGGCTGCGCGATCCCCTAGCGATTGCATGGAAGCAGCATCGTCCCAGTCAACAGCGCCGGAATACGAAAACACACGATCAGCGCCATCGAAACTTTCGGCGAGACGCGATCTCATCGCGACCAGTTTCATCGTGTTGGAGCGCGGCT
>JBBRGY010000499.1:0-2496 GCA_038223495.1 Burkholderiales bacterium
CAGAACAAACCGGCGAGGTCGATGAATGCATAAAAACCACGGGGCTACGTCCGGTCGACTGGTTGCTGCGTCATCACGCGCTCGACTCGCGGTGGCAACTCATTCACGCCACGCACGTCACACAAGCTGAGATCGAAGGTGTCGCAAAACGCGGCGCGGCCGCCGTGATTTGCCCGACGACCGAGGCGAATCTCGGCGACGGAACGACCGATATTGCCGCGTGGTTTAACGCCGAAACGACCTTGTCGATTGGCTCCGACAGTCACGTCACGCGCGACTGGCGCGAAGAGTTGCGACTCATGGAGTACGGCCAGCGTTTGAAGCACCGTGCCCGCAACATCTCAGCCTCGCCAGCAACGGGTCAAAGCGCGACTGCGGAGCGTCTTTTTGCTCGCATGACTACGGGAGGTGCGGCATCCGCCGGGCACGCGCTGTGGGGCCTCACCGTTGGTGCACGGGCTGATGCGCTGGCGGTTGATTCCTGGGAGCCAACGCTGCTAGGTGTTCCGCCATTGCGCACGCTCGACGCGATGATCTTTAGCAGCCCCGGACTTCCGTTTGCGAACGTGATGGTGGCGGGACGTTGGGTGATACGCGATGGCGAACATCCCGCGCAAAAACCAGCGGCGAATGCGTTTGCCGAAGCCATGCGTGAAATCTGGTCGGAGGCAACGTAGGCGGTTAACAGCTTTTATGTGAAAGCGCCATTGCACAGGGGCTAGCAGTTTAATTGACCGTAAGTCGACTAACAGTCAAATAGCTCAATAGCCCCAATAAAATCTAGCTTTCAGCGTAAAGTTGTACAGTAGCTTTAGCTGCGATGGATAAGATTTCAATCCATCGCAGCTAGCTCAGCCCCTACAGATTCAACCGAAAAACTGACTGTTAAGCGGTATACGTCACGCGATAGAACGCATCCGAACTCGCCGACATCACCGCCTGCTTTTGAATCGTCGCGCTCGACGTCGATTCCTGAATCATGGTGAGATGGCTCAGCGCTTCCGGGAAAATTTCCACACGTGCCGTGCGCCCAGTCGCAGGGTTGCTGATCAGCGCGACACCGAGCACCGACGCATATGGCGCACTCGTTTCGATGCACGCTGCGCCGTCAGCGCCACAGGCCAACACCATCGCATGCGCAATGCCCGCCTGCAGCGGATCAATCGCAGGGCCCGCGTTGTCGGCGTAGGACAGCGCAAGCGGCGACGTCTTGTTTCCATCGGCGCTAGTGCCGCCAATCTCGGTGGCGATTTCCAGCCCGATACGCGTGCCAAGCGCATGCAGTAGATCGGCGTGAACGGCAGCGGCGCTGGTCGATGCCAACTTGCCAACTGCGGCATCGTCAAAGCCCGTAGCAAAGGCCATCGGCGCAATCGCAACGCTGGCTGCGGCCGCGCCCAACTTCACCGAGCCCACCATAAATTCGCGACGTGATTCCTGAAACGACATCAGATTTCTCCTCAAGTATTGATGCGCGCTTCGAGAAACATTCTGCGAGCGGCGGGGACGTAACGTCGCGTGATTGAAGCGCGTTGACGTCGCCCTCATTCCTCAGACTTTACTCAGCTAACCAATGCTCCAGCCGCATGACTTCGCGCAAACCGCAACGTTGCGCCAAAGTGATGGAAGGTACATTCGTCGCATCCACCAGATAACGCACGGCGAGATTGCGCGCAGCAACGTCTGTCAGCGCAGCGCGCACTAACGCGCTGGCGTGCCCCGCGCGGCGTACGTGTGGCGCGACGTACAACGAACCGATTTCATGCAAGGTGCGCGTATTCGGAAATATCAGCGCAATCGCCGCCGGTTCCGACTCATCGTCGCCAAAACTCAACAGGCATCGCGCCGAACCATCGGCAAACATGGTTGCCAGTTCACTATCGCTGTACACATCATGCGCAGCCAGCAACGCCCGCGCCGATGCTGGAATGTGGTTCGCCATTTGAATTGACGTGGTCACCGTTGTAACGTCGTCCGCGTAGTTACCAACGGACGCATCAGGTGTAAACGTACAAAGCGCGCGCTGATAGGTGAGCGGTGGACGAAGCGTACGCAACGCCGAAATGAGAGGCAAGTCGCAAGTCTTCACCACAAACGGATCGGCGCCCGCATGCTCAAGAATCGCGCGAGCGCAAACATCAATGAGCGCCGCTGAAGGCGAAGCCGCAAGCACCGGATAAATCACGAGCGACGCGGACGGATAGTTTGCCGTGTCCCACTGACTCGCAGCGCGCGGCGACAACATCAGATAGGCCAGCTCGTCGACAGCCGAGAAAGTGACCACACGAAAGTGTTCGCGATACAGCCCGAGCATTTTGAGCGGTGAGATGTGGCGCAGTTCATCCTGATGCAGGAAGGTTTCGAGGTTTTTGTGTTGTGAATCCACCGTGGAATGCCTGCCGCATTTGTGCCACAGTCCAATTGGCGTGTATATGATGGTAATATACATCAATGATCGATCTGTCTGCCATTGTCGGCTTTGATTGGGACAAAGCA
>JBBRGY010000500.1:0-2474 GCA_038223495.1 Burkholderiales bacterium
CTGATGAACGGTGCGTCGGGTTCGAACTCTTCACTCGACAGATGTGTATTCCACGGCGACAAACTCGCGCCGCAGGTGATCCATAAACCGTGCGCAGCGGATGTGTCGACATTGTGATATTTCACGAGCGAGAGCTTGCCAGTCGTTTGATCCTGATCGAGCGTGAGCACCGCGATGGGCGACGGCAATGTGCCGTAGGCGCTCACTCCAGCCTGATCGCGCGTTGTGTATTCGAACTGCACGACCGCAAAAACGGCTTTGCCTTTAATGGCTGCGACCGTTGCGTTAGGTAATGAAAGCAGCGACGTCCCGTCTGGGCTATCGGAATAAAACTGACGCTCCTTGCCCGCAACGGATTTGTCAATAATCGGCTGATTATTGATGTCGACGTAGCCACCCGAGAGCGCCGTGCCGCCCTTGCCATCAGGAACCCTATCTCCCGTGACAAAAAACGGCTGATACGCAAGTTTGTATGCAATCGTGCTGCCATCGCTTAGCGCAATATTTAGCGTTGAGCCGACGGCAGTCGTGGCCATGGCGGCGGGGTTGGCGAGCGTAGGCGCGGCCATGCCAGCGAACGAGGCTGATTTAAAAGTTGCGGCAACAGCGTCGCTGCCGCAACCGGCTAGCGCCGCGACTGAGGCGAAACCGCTCAGTGGCAGCAATGGTAGCGACAGAAACTTGAGGGCCTGACGACGTGACGGATTTTGAATATCGGACATGAGAAATGCTTTGCTGAGTGAAGGGTGAATGGTTTTGTAGTGGCGGGATGTGTCGCGCTATTGCGCAGTGCGAGCACCGAGAAAGTGTTGGGCGTAACGCGGCACCATGCGCTCAATCGGCAACAGCACGAAGAAGTCCGCACTGTCAAAATCTGGGTCCCACGCGGGTTCTCCGCAGACCCATGCACCGAGACGCAGGTAGCCCTTGAGTAGCGGCGGCGCGGTCGGTCGTACCCCAGTCGGATCGCCCAGCGATTGCAGGCCGCGAATCGGGTCAACGCGGAAGTCCACGGGCGCGAGATGCTTGGCCAATAGCTCTGCGCGAAGGGCACCGACGTTGAGCGAGCCACTATCAAGTGGCACACTCGCACAGCCCGCGAGATACTTGACACCGTGATCACGCACATAAGCGCCCAGGCCGGTCCACAGCCGTGCAAGCGCCCCGCTGCTGCGGTACGCCGGATGAATGCAGGCGCGACCCACTTCGAAAATTTCATGCGCGATGGGCTTTAACGCGTCGGTACGGAACTCGCCTTCCGAGTACATGCGCTTCACCGAGCGCGCCCCCCAGGGCGACAGGATGCGATACGTGCCGACGACTTTGTTGAGCGTTTCATCGATGACAATCAAGTGTTCGCACGCCGCGTCAAACATATCGACGTCGCGACCGTCGTGACGGTGCAAATCCGCACCCATTTCTTCGCAAAACACTTTGTATCGCAAGCGCTGCGCAGCGATCACGTCGGACGCGCTGTTGGCGAGACGCACCGTCAATTGCGATTCGGCTGCGAAACGGGTTTTGTTGACGGCAACGGTGACTTGGCTGGCAACAGTTTGCATGCGTGCGGCTCCTTAAGATGACGCATGCAATGTAGAAATTCAAGATGACATCGACGTGACTGAATCGCTACGCCTGTGTGACATACAACGAGCCGCGATTGTCATCAGGGCGTCACACGCGCCGCATAACGTTACGGCTGGCTTATCGCTTTACGAGAGTGAACGAAGCGCGCAAATAGTCGCGCGGAACACACCGCTCAAGCGATCATCAACTCGATTGATGAAGCGGGACAGGAGGCAACGTAGCCCCTGTGCTCGCGGGCCTCCCGAATAACTACGAATTTTACGAGCGCAGACCCAGCGTCAACGCCACGCCAAACTTCGTCCAGCGCGCCGTCTCTTCATCAAGTAATGCAGCCGTCAACGGTCTCTTGCTCCGCCAATTTCCGTCAAGTTGCAACAGAAACGATTCGCCCTGACAGCGCAGCGTAGCCGTCGGCATTTCATCGATGCGACCGTGGCAAAAAAGCGCTGCCAGCCGCAGGCAAACAACACGCATTAACTGGGCTGAAGACAACGCATCCCGATTCAGTTTTTTAAGCGTTCCCGTATGTCCAAGCACCAGCGTCGCCAGTGCGCTACGCTCCTGCTCCGAGAATCCATACAAATCCGAATGCTCAATCACGTAGGCTGAATGCCGGTGGTAGCCCTCGTGTGCAATCGCCATGCCGATTTCGTGAACGGCTGCCGCCCACGACAGCAAGGAATCTTGCGTGGTCTGAGCCACTCCCGCCCAAAACGTTTGCGCCAATGCAGCCACTCGACTCGCCTGCTCCTGATCAACGCCGTAGCGGTTCTGCAAACGCGACACCGTAATGGATCGTGGGTCCGTGTTCGACGGCTCATCTGATCGATGCAGCAGGTCGTAGAGCACGCCCAGACGGAGCGCACCCTCGGCGGGCTTAATCGCCT
>JBBRGY010000501.1:0-2459 GCA_038223495.1 Burkholderiales bacterium
TTGGCCACCGGATTCAAACAGTCACCCCGCTTCAAGCAAACCAGGGCGGCGACGGTAAAGCTGTCAACGGAAAAGGAGACCGACTTCGACGCAATTTTTGTGGTGGGCGGGCTTGGGCCGATGCTGACCTTTGCGGACAACGTCGAACTGCATCAATTGTTTGCGCGGTTCTACGAAGCAGGCAAAGTATCAGCAGCGCTGTGTCACGGCACAGTGATCCTTTTGAAAACAAGGCTCGCCAACGGCACGCTGCTCGCGGACGGCAAGCAATGGACGGGGTTTTGCAACCTCGAAGAGGATGCGGTCGACAAAGCGTTTAATGCAAAAGTGCAGCCGTTTCGCATCGAGGAAGAAGCGAAGAAGTTCACCAACACCCGTTTCGTGCAAGGCCCCGCCTATCGGCCCTTCGCCGTACGCGATGGTCGCCTCATCACTGGCCAGCAGGGATCGTCCGGAGCACGGACGGCAGAGTTGGTCATTGAAGCGTTGTCCGGCTAGGTCCGCCATCGCAAATTCACGTCGTCAAGTCTTTCATCGCGGAATTTTCATGAACATCCCTGCACAGCAACCCGAACACAAATTGCCGCCAGCCTCTCATTCGCGTCGCACATTTGTGGCCGCGTGCTTCGGTGGCACCATAGGTTTGGCGATGCTGCCGCTCGCCTGCAAAGACGCGGAAGCGGCGTGGCCCTTTGACGCCATGGGCGGCATCAAGGCGACCGACCAACCTGCGGCGTTTGTGACCATCTCCAAGGACGGCGTGACCACCATCCTGTGTAATCGCGTGGACATGGGGCAGGGCATCGAAACCGCGCTCGCAATGATTTGCGCCGAGGAGCTTGAAGCCGACTGGGGTCGCGTTAAAACAGGCTTCGGCAATCAGAATGCCGCGTACATCGACCCGAAGATGAGCATGCACTTGACCGGTGGCTCAAACAGCGTGAAAAACAGTTACGCACAATATCGAGCGCTGGGTGCGCGCCTTCGAACAATGCTGGTGGGGGCTGCCGCAGACCTTTGGCAAATCTCACCCGACGCAGTAACCGCCGCAAACGGCGTGCTCTCCGGTGGTGGGAAACAAGCAACTTACGGCGAGTTGTTTGACGCCGCAATGAAGCGTCCGGTACCGTCCCGCGTCACGCTAAAAGACCCAAAGAATTTTCGACTGATCGGAAAGCCACAGGGCTTGACCGTGGCGCGCGCAAAATCTGGCGGGCAGCAGATTTACGGTATCGACATTCGGCTACCCAACATGCTCACGGCGCTGATCGCTCGACCGGAAGTCTTCGGCGCGACCATCAAAAGCTTTGACGCTAGCAAAGCAGAAAAAATCGCTGGTGTGCGCGCGGAGCTCGCGGTTGATCTGGATCTCGGCTCTCGTGGCATCGCGGTGATCGCCGACGGCTTGTGGGCGGCATAGCTGGGCCGTGATGCGCTCGCGATTGAGTGGGATTCGAGCGCGGTTGAAAAGGTCGATTCCACCCGCTTGCTGGCTCAGTTCAGGGAGATTGCCAACAACGAGGGCAAGCCCGCGCACTTCTTCAAACTACGTGCTGATACCTCGGCCATTGCGACAGCGCCGAAGCGAATCAGCGCTGAGTTCGTATTCCCATATTTAAATCACGCTCAAATGGAGCCGCTGGCCTGCACGGTGAATCTTTCAGCCGAACGCTGCGACATTTACACCGGGTCGCAGGTGCCAGGGCTCGACGCCGCAGCGGCCGCGCGCGTCACGGGATTGCCGCCGGACAAAGTCGAGATTCACGTGCAAATGGCAGGCGGTGGATTCGGACGCCGCGCGGTGGCCAGCAGCGAATACGTGGTGGAGGCGGTGAATGTCGCAATGGCGTTGAAAAAGAGCGGAAAGCCCGCGCCAGTTCAGGTGCTGCGAACCCGAGAGGATGACGTGAAGGCCGGTCACTATCGCCCGTTCACGCTGCATCGCGCTGAAATCGGCTTTGATCCAAGCGGGAAAATTTTCGGCTGGGATCATCGAATCGTCACGCAAACACTGGTGAACGGCTGGCCGTTTGAAAGCGCTGCGATGACTGGCGGCGTGGACTTCACGGCAAGCGAAGGCATGGGTGCGCCGTACGACGTTCCGATGCGTTTAACCGTGCATCATCCGAAGGCAAACGTACCCGTGTTGTTCTGGCGATCCGTAGGCTCATCGCACACGGCGTTTGTGATGGAAACGTTGGTCGATGAGCTTGCCGAGGCGATGGGCCAGGACCCTGTCGCTTACCGGTTCAAGCTGATGGGAACGGGTCAATCGCGTCATCGAGCCGCGCTGCAATTGGCGGTGGATCAATCAGGGTATGGCAAACGCGCGTTGCCGACCGGCGTGCAGTGGGGCGTAGCAGTCCACGAGTGTTTCGAATCAGTCGTAGCCTACGTCATCGCAGCGGGCATGCGCGACGGCAAACCGGTGATTGATTCGGTGACCGCAGGCGTGCATT
>JBBRGY010000502.1:0-2446 GCA_038223495.1 Burkholderiales bacterium
TGGCATCAACGGGTCGCAGCTAGCGCTAAGTTTGGCTGCTGTTCGTGTGCGTGAGCGCACCGGTAGCGAGCAACTGCATGTAGCCGAGGATCAGGTCTTGCGTGCGGTAGCGACCATAGGCGGCTTCGTCTTGCCTTTTCACGATGGGGAAGGTTGAGAGCACGTATTTGGCGTCGTTCTCGTTGAGGCCGTACAGCGACATGAAAATCGCGTCTAGCCGCGCCATGCGGTGCGCCCGGTCATCCGCGTCCCACACGAACGGCGGTAGCACCTTGCCCGCCGCATCGACATAGCCCATGTCACGGGCAAACGGTGCCATGTCGTGCGCCGTGTAGGTCAGCGCCAGCACTTCGGCGCGAATGAAATCGGCGATGGATTCGTCATTCGGTTTCGCTTTTGTCTTGCCCGTTCGGGTTGAGTCCGATGAAGCGCCGGACGCAAGCGAAATGAAGGTGGCTTCGAAGCGCTCGGGTGCGATGACTGGGAGTTGCTCGACGATGAACCAGTTCATTGCAGTGCTTTGAATTTTCTGGCGAGTAACGAAATCGAAGGCGATGGCAGCAAGGTTAGCCTGTAGTAGCGGCCACTGCGTGGCCAACATTTCCGGGCCTTGCCGATCCTGTATCAGCATAGGAAGTTTATTGCCATTGGCCGTGTTTGGAACGAACGCGCTGATACAAGTTCGAACATCCGTCGATCTGGCGATGTCACGAAACGACAGTACCCAGGGACGACGGACAGGTTCAGGTACGTCTTCAACGCGCACCCAGTATTGTGGAATCGGGAACACCGAAGCATCCGCCTTTTCGTGATCGCTTATGGTGGAGCTAAGTGCGGCGTTGTGCACGTTCTCTTCGTTAACCGTCACGCTAGACGCACGATGGTCGTAAATATTGACCATCCGACCGACATACAACGGCACCGCCTCCTCCGTCTTGCCCTCGGCGACGCGCTGCCATCGATTCAGCGCTGTGGACGTCCACCCATCCTTCTGCAGCTCTGCCCGTGTCATGAACTTGCCTGAATCGCTCGTCATGTTGAAAGAGCCCTGTAGATATCGCACAGGCCAGACCTTTCGCTCCCCAATAAAGCGGCCTTTTGTGTCTAACTCGTGGCGCACGAATATCGGATTTTCTGAGTAAATGCGTGTCGTGAGTTCAGCATCGCGTCGAGTTTTGAATATAGGAGCCGCACCAGTATTTGGATTTACCCGTTTGAAGTCGTCCGCTCCCAGCATTAGTACTCGATCCGGATTACTCAGTTCGTCCGTCGAATGCAGAAAGAACGCACAGCGTGCCGAGTCAAATCGCCGAAGCTCGCCACCGAAAATGAACGCGCAGAATTTGAAACTCGCGTGAATATCCGGGAAGAATATCTTCCGATTCTCAAAGTCGTACAACGCTGCCAGCCTCGTGCGCCCATCGCTAAACATGTCCATTGCAGGAGGTGAAGTAATCGAACGAAAGAACTCGCTTGCGCCTTTATCCGCGGCTATTCCAGACGGCGTAAGCAAAGCAATCATTCCATTTGGCTTAGCGAGCGCAATGCTTCGCTCGACAAACAATTTGGCAAGATTTGACCGACCCTCGGCGAGCAGTGGAAAGTCCTCGCTCTCGCGAACTACCCTTTGCTCCTGATCGCTACGCTTCGATGCCATGACGAAATCAGTCCAAAGTGCAGTCTTACGCTTTTGCTCGCGCGCAATGAGTGCCTTGCGATCCGCAGCGCGGGCTTGCCTGGCAATCTCGGGTTTTCGTTCTGCAAACCATTCCACCTCCTGCATTTGAAGCAAATCCCACGGCGGATTACCAATCACTGCATCAAACCCGCCGTCGGCCTCGGAACCGTAACGCCAAACGGTCGGAAACGCCGTCCACCAATGAAAAAAGGTCTCGCGTGCGGCAAGCGTGCGTGCTTCGCCGAGCAACACGTTGAGCGCGGCAATGGCAGGTGTGTCGCCGTCCACCGTCCCGCTCGCGGCAACCGCAGCGAGGTTGTAGCGCCCGGAAAACAGCTCGGCAATCGCGGCGCGCTGCGTTTCGTCCTTGATTTTGGGCAGGCGGTTGGTCGGCCAGCCCGGCACCAGCCAGCGCAGGGCGCGCCAGAACGAAAGCAGCGCGTGAATCGGCTCGACCTGCGCCGCCGCTTGATCGGCGAGTGACTTCGATTCCTGTGCTTCGGCGATGCTGGTGTCGGTGAGCTCGGCCACTTGATCAAGGCTTTTCGCGGCGAGGTCGAGCCGCGCGAGTTCTGCGTCCTGAAACATCACGCCGAGTTCTTGCATGCCCTTGCGCACGCTTTCGAGCTTTTCACCGTGCAGCGAATCGCCGCATTTGAGATGATGATCGAGAAACGAAAGTGGCGCGCCAACGGTAAAGGTGTGCAGCCAAAGCGCGACCTTCGCCAGCTCCACGGCCATGGGGTTTTTGTCGACGCCGAAGATGAC
>JBBRGY010000503.1:0-2435 GCA_038223495.1 Burkholderiales bacterium
AAAGATTTTTGCAAATCAGCAGCTACCGCACGCGCCATGATGTCGGTCGTGCCGCCCGGCGGGAATGGCACCACCATCTTGATCGGCGTGGTTGGGTACTGCGCAAACGCCGACAGTGCAACTCTTGATAACACCACAGCCATCCATTTGTTCGTAACTTTTTTCATGATTTCCTCCTTGAAAATATTTCGATGCTTCGGATATCGCTAGGTTCTTCTGGCGCTTTGCACGCCCTTGACCTGCGTCACTTGCACCAACGCACCACGCAACTGATTGATCGATTTCACCTCAGCTGTGAATTTCATTTTCGCCATGAAGTCACGCGACAGCGTTTTCACGGCGGTGACGTTAATTTTTTCGCGCGCGAGCACATCCGAAATGTCGCGCAACAGACCCTGACGATCGCTCGCCATCACGTCGATCTGCACGCTGAATAAGTCATTCTGCGCTGCCTCGCCCCAATCAGCGGAAATGATGCGGCCCGGCTCCTTCTCCATCATGTGGCTAACGTTGCTGCAATCATGGCGATGAATCGTGATGCCTTTAAGTCGCGTGACGAACCCGACGATGGGATCCGGCGGAACGGGCTTGCAACACTTGGCGAGCCCCGTCATTAACTTATCCACGCCGACAATAAGAATGCCACCACTACCCGATTTCGCTCTGCTTCGGCTGGTGTGAATCTCGCCCCGGTTGTCGGGCTCTGGCGCTACCTCCAAAAGCCCCGCCGCCTTACGAATAGCGATGTCGAGTTCGCGCGTATTGAGCTCCGCTCGGCCAACCGCGCCGAACAGTTCCTCCGTCGACTTGAATCCGGCCTCGTTCGCGAGCTTTTCCAGACTCAGCACCGTCTGCCCGTGTCGCTGCAAATCTTTTTCGACGACCGCACGGCCGTTGGCCAACGTCTCCTGCGAATCAAGCGTGTTGAACCAAGCCCGCACTTTGCTACGCGCTCGACTGCTGTGCAAATAGCCGTTGTCCGGATTAAGCCAGTCGCGCGACGGTCCGCCCTCTTTCACGGTGATCACGTCAACGCGCTGCCCGTTTTTGAGCGGCGTAGTCAGCGGCACCATCATGCCATCGACCTTGGCACCACGGCAACGGTGACCGAGCCCCGAATGCACGGCGTAGGCGAAGTCAATCGGCGTTGAATCCTTCGGCAAATCGATGATCTTGCCCAGCGGCGTCAATACAAAAATCGTCTCTTCGAACAGCGACGACTTGAAGCCCGCCAATAATTCACCGGGCGAGCTAACCTCGTTACCCCAGGTCAACACCTGACGCAAACTCGCGATCTTTGCAGCAAAACTGGCGTCGCGCGCGGACTGCCCGCCCTCTTTGTAATTCCAGTGCGCGGCAACACCGTACTCGCTCGACTGATGCATATCCTGCGTGCGAATTTGCACCTCAAGCGCACGATTGTGCGGCCCGATAACGCTCGTGTGCAGCGAACGGTAATTGTTCGCTTTGGGTTTGGCGATATAGTCGTCAAACTCGCCCGGCACCGGCTGAAACATGCTGTGTACGATGCCGAGCGTCGCATAGCAGTCGCGAATATCGGGCACGATGACGCGCAGCGCGCGGATGTCATAGAGCTCCTCGATCGCACAGCGTTTGCGCTTGAGCTTGTCGTAGATCGAATAGATGTGTTTCGAGCGGCCGGTGATTTCGCCTGTGATACCGGCTTTTTCAAGCGCGTCGCGCAACACCGCTTTCGTGGTGTCGATATAGGCCTCGCGCTCGATCCGCGTTTCGTCGAGATAGCGCGAAATGCGGTGATATTCCGTTGGCTCTAGAAGGCGCAGCGATAAATCCTCAAGCTCCCATTTGATGTGCCAGACACCGAGGCGATTAGCCAGCGGCGCAAACACATCCATCACCTCGCGCGCTTCGGCTTGCGCGCTTTCGTTGCGGCGCGCTTCAGAGGACAGCGCAGCGCTACGCAGCGACACCAGCCGCTCGGCAAGCTTGATCAAAACAACGCGTACGTCGTCCACCATCGCCAGCAGCATCTTGCGCAAGGCTTCGGTCTGTTGCGCCTGCTCGACGGCAACCGCATGCGTGGTCGGCAACGCCGAGGGCTTCGTCAACCCTTGCATAATCGCCATGCGATGCACACCGGCAAACAGATTGGTGATCTCGGGCCCAAACGCTGCGAGCACCGCCGCCTCAGTTTCCGCATCGGCGGGCAAAACGGTGAGCTGCGCGGCAACCACGCAGTCGTCATCAATATGAAGTTTTTGCAGCAACTCGCCCGATGCTGCACCGCGCAATGCGGCAGCATGGCCAACGCGCGCTTCAATCCACGCCAATGTGTCGGCGGGACGCTCGACAGCGACGGTTGGCGAGGCAGGAATGGCGCGTTTGTTTACTTCGGTGTGAGGCATTTCCGAATTATCCCGGAGATTTGCGATGCCGCGCTAAGCGGAATCCCT
>JBBRGY010000504.1:0-2423 GCA_038223495.1 Burkholderiales bacterium
CATGCTGCCGAAGCGCGTCGAATCGGTGATCTTTAGCCCCATCGCGAGCGCTTGCTGCGTGAACGACTCGGGCAACGGACGGTCGCCGGAAATCATCGCGTCCGCACCGAGGAGTACGTTCGCCTGATTGGCGAAGGCCACTTTGACGCGATCAGCAAACATCGCCACCGCGCCGACGCTGGCGACGGCGAGCGCGAGCGCCAAAACGAGAATGCGCGCCTCGGTTGAGCGCAACTCTCGCCGGACGAAGCGCAAGATTAAATTCACGGACACCTCCAAAAAATCACTTTATCGGGATGCAGTGTTAGGCGCAGCGCGCGCAGCAACCGGAATGTACGCTCTGGTACATGAGGATTGCGAGCACGATGCAACGACACAATGCGCCCGAGAAATGAAGTTTTTGGACGTGTCCTCATTAAATTACCTTGCCGCGCGCCAACCGCACCATGCGATGACAGCGTGACGCCAGCTCCAGATCATGCGTCACCAGCACCAGCGTCGTGCCCTGTTCACGATTGAGCGTGAACATCAGTTCGACGACTTCTGCGCCCGTATCAGTATCGAGATTGCCCGTGGGTTCGTCAGCAAACACAATGCTTGGGCTCGCCACAAAGGCGCGAGCGATGGCGACTCGCTGCTGTTCGCCGCCTGAGAGTTGCTTCGGCAAGTGATCGACACGCTCGCCCAAGCCAACGCGATTCAACCAGTCTTGCGCCCGCGATTGCGCGTCGTTTGCACCGGCAAGTTCCAGCGGCAACATCACGTTTTCGAGCGCGGTCAACGCGGGCAACAGCTGGAACGACTGAAAGACGAAACCAATCGCACCCTGACGCCGCTTCGCTAGCGCGTCTTCCGAAAGTGTGCTCACCACTTCGCCGTGCCATGCAACGCTTCCGTGATTCGGCCGGTCTAAACCGGCGAGCAAACCCAGTAGCGTCGTTTTGCCGGAGCCCGACGCGCCGACGATGGCGAGCGTTTCGCCTTCGGCAACGGTCATCGAAACGTTGTCCAGAATGGTTAATTGACGCTCACCGAGCGGCACCACGCGCGAGAGCGAGTCGGCTTGAATGGCGGGTGGGGCGTTGGAAGTAGGCTGAGAGCTAGCTTTAGCGGCTGTGGTTTCGGAGATAACGTGTGTCATGACGCGGTTTGCTTGTTTTTTGCTGGAGTTCCATGCATATGCAGCAATGGGCACTCCTTAGAATGATTGTGATGATGACAGAACAACGTGCGATTCAAAACACTTTGCGGTTCGTGCAATCGCTCTTTTTGGCAGCGCTTTGGGCGCTTGCCTCGACAGGGGCACTCGCAAAATCGTCGCAGATTCTGATCGTCGGCGACTCGATTTCGGCAGGGTACGGCCTGTCCACGGGAGAAGGTTGGGTCGATCTGCTGACAAAAAAGCTGAATAAGGAAAAAATTCCGGCCGTAGTCGTGAACGCCAGCATCAGCGGCGATACCACGGCGGGCGGCCTTTCCCGGCTCCCTGCACTGTTGACAAAACACAATCCCAATCTGGTCATCATCGAACTGGGCGGTAACGATGGCCTGCGCGGCTCACCGGTGGCAACGGCCAAGGCAAATCTGCTCAAGATGGCGCAATTGTCTAAAGCGTCGGGGGCGAAAGTGTTGATTGTTGGCATGCAGATGCCGCCGAATTTTGGCCCGAGTTACACCGAGCAGTTTGCGGCGATGTACGTCGACGTCGCTAAGGCGGTGAACGCCGGTTTGGTGCCGGCGTTGCTGGAGAAAATCGGTGCCGATCTCTCCAAATTTCAGGCCGATCGCATTCACCCAACGGCTGCCGCGCAGCCCGCTCTGCTCGATACCGTTTGGCCCGCACTTGTGAAGCTGCTCAAGTGAGCACCACCAATCCGCCTTCCGGTTCAATCACCGTTGCTGATCTCGACCGCTATCCTGACATCATCGATGCCCGCTCCGAAGGCGAATACGCAGAGGACTTTGTCCCCGGCGCAGCCAATCATCCCGTACTCAACGACGAAGAACGCGCTCGCGTCGGCACTTTGAACAAAGTGGATTCACCGTTCGCTGCCAAACGCATGGGCGCAGCACTCGTTTCCCGCAATATCGCGACAATGCTGGAGCAGTCGTTCGCCGACAAACCGCGAGATTGGGCACCACTCATTTACTGCTGGCGTGGCGGCAAACGCTCGCGTTCTTTGACACTGGTACTCCGGGAAATTGGCTTCAAAGCCGTACAACTCGAAGGCGGCTACAAGGCTTACCGCGCGCGGGTTGCAACGGAATTGACTGAACTACCAAAGCAGTTTAACTACGTGACGATTTGTGGTTGTACCGGCACCGGAAAGACCGCGCTGTTGCATGCCCTGCGTGATGCGGGCGCACAGGTGATTGATCTTGAAGGATTGGCCAATCACAAGGGTTCGCTGCTCGGCGAAAGC
>JBBRGY010000505.1:0-2391 GCA_038223495.1 Burkholderiales bacterium
ACGGGCATCGCTACTTGCAAATGCGTGAAGCCGGGCAGAATTGTGTCCGCGTGCTGTTCGGCCAAAGCGACAAAAGCAAGCTGCAATTTCACCAGCAAATGCGCGATTTGATCGCACGCAGCGCGCGTGTAAAGTCGCACATCGGTCGCCACCTGATCGTTTCGCGAACGACCCGTATGCAGGCGTTTTCCGGCATCCCCGACGAGCTTCGTTAGACGCATCTCGATGTTGAAGTGAACGTCCTCCAGATCAAGTGACCATTCAAATTTTCCGGCTGCGATTTCGTCTCTGATCGTCGCCATGCCGCGCTCGATATCGCGAAGATCATCCGCAGTGATCACGCCAACGGCAGCCAACATCTGCGCATGCGCGAGCGATCCGGCAATGTCAAACTCGGCCAGACGATAGTCAAAAGGAATCGAGGCCGTATAGCGCTTGACGATTTCGGCAACGGGTTCATCAAAGCGACCGGACCAACCAGACGAAGGTGAAGCGGCGGAAGGGTTGACGGCGGCTGATGGGATGGCTTGCATGTTCGGTAGGTCTGGAATAGGCTCGTGCATTACGAGAAGAAAGAGCCTGAAACTGGCATGAGATCGACGTTGCGACGATTACATTCACACCATGAAGACGCAAATTTTAGCCCGCAAGGAGCGTGACGCGCGAGAGGCGGTGTTTCCCGACCTGAGAAACGTCGGCATTTTGGCGCGGGCGCTAATTTTGTCCATGGCGATGGTGCTCGCCTACGCGCTTGCTATCACTGCGCAGCCATTCGACCTGATTGTCAACATTGCCGTCGTGTTAGCGGGTGGCTTGCCGGTGGCAGCGTTAGTGGGCGTTGCGTGGGCGCTATTTACGCCATGGCTGCGTCGGCTCGCGTATTGGCAGGCAGCAGGGTTGCTGATTGCGCTGACGGCTATGTTGGCTGCGTGGGGCGCACGATTGACCGACGCTGCGCCTTGGCGCGCTGTACCACTTTCATTACTTGGGCTGGCGGCGATTCTGATTTACTTTCATACGCTCGGTCGTGCACTGTCCCCTGCGGTCACGGAGGCCCGATTGCAGGCGTTGCAGGCGCGCATCCGACCGCACTTTCTGTTTAACTCGATCAACGGCGTGCTCGGGGTGCTGCGCGCTGATCCGAAGTTGGCCGAGTCTGCGCTTGAAGACATGGCGGATCTCTTTCGTGTGCTGATGCGCGAAAACCGCGATTTGCAGCCGCTTGCCGACGAAATTGCGCTCACCCGGCAATATCTCAATCTTGAAAAAATGCGCCTCGGTGACCGCCTGAACGTGGTGTGGAAGTTGGACAAGATGCCGCCGGACGCGATGGTACCGCCGCTCGTTTTGCAGCCGATTGCCGAGAACGCTGTGTACCACGGCATCGAGCCAACGCAAGCCGCCGGCGTGATCGAAATCGAGGTCGCCCGATTGCGCGGTGAAATCACCATCACCGTTAAAAATCCATTCATCGAACAGGCGGGTGCGCATCACGGCGGCAACAAAATGGCGATGAGCAATATTCGCGAGCGGCTAGCGCTGCACTTTGATGCTGAGGCGCGCATGAGCTCCGGCCCGCGTGACGGCCTCTATCAGGTGCAGCTCGTGCTGCCTTACGTGGCGATGACAAAAACTACTGACACTCGATCTCTCGTATGACCCAATTGGCCGCCCCCATTCGCCTGAAACGCATCATCATCGCCGACGACGAGCCGCCCGCGCGGCGCCGTTTGTTTGACCTGCTTGATGAGCTTCAACCGGCATTCCCCCATGTGGTTGTCGCCGAGGTCGACAATGGTCGCGCGGCGCTGCAGGCTGCGCAGCAGGGGGCAGACGTTATCCTGCTCGACATCAATATGCCTGAGATGGATGGGCTAGAGGCGGCGCGCCATTTGCTCAAAATGGATAATGCACCGAGCGTGATTTTCGTTACGGCTTATGAGCAACATGCGCTCGCGGCATTTGAAGTGCATGCGGTGGATTATTTGTTGAAGCCCGTTCGCCGCGAACGATTGCTTGCAGCGCTGCAACGCGTCACACCGCTGACTGAGGCTAAGGTTGAAGCGCTGCCGCGCGGTGCGCGACGCTACTTGAGCATCAGCGAGCGCGGACGTCTCCTACTAGTGCCGAGCGATGACGTGATTTTTTTTCGCGCCGAGCAAAAGTACATTACGGTCGTCACGGCCGAAAAAGAGTATTTGCTGGAAGATTCACTCACTCGAATTGACGAAGAATTCGGCGGCCGTTTTTTGCGCATTCATCGTAATTGCCTGGCCCGCGCCGATCTAATTGAAACGTTTGAGCGGGATGCGGATGCCGATGGCGAGGCACAGTGGATTGTCACGCTACGTGGCCGACCGGAGCGGTTACCCGTGAGTCGCAGGCAGCATA
>JBBRGY010000506.1:0-2347 GCA_038223495.1 Burkholderiales bacterium
CACGCCGACAATTGTTGGCGACGAATACAGCGTCCTCATTAATCCCAATCTGCTGCCGAAAGTTTTCTTCCGGCTGACGATCCAGTTGAATTAAGCGGGCGCGCGAGCTTCAGCCCGCTTCAACTTGCAAGCTGCGGTTAAGGAGCCACGAAAACTCACAAAAGGCGCAAAAAAAATCATTGATTGCGGGGTCTTGACCCCTCGCTCCGGTCACCAGCCAGGGGAACGAAAACGCTGGCCGGCAACTGCTTTTAGCCCTTTGGTTTTGCAGTGCTATCTCCGAACAGCATCACGTTTTGAGAAGATTCGTGCGCGCACTGGTTTCCCTTGCCAAGAACCTCGAACCAACAGCGGCGCTGAAGCGACCGCAGTCCAGACGCTGGCGCGACCCAGGGTGACCTCCGTGCGGCGCGAAGCGTTTGGACGGCGGTCGCTTCAGCGCCGCTTTACGAACGCTACCAGCAGCGCCTGGGTTCAAGGGTGCAAAGCGCGAAAAATAGTTTCGGAGAGGGTCTGGGCATTTTGCGCCTTTTTGTGGCAATCCCAATCGCGGAATCTAGGTTCAATTTTCAGGACCAAAGGTGGCTTGGCAGTTCGTTGGCTGCCCTCGCTGCGAGAGTCGAAGCAACGTGAACGCCGCGCTCCGCCGCCGTAGCGCAGATTTTCAATCTGCTGTATCGCAGAATTGTATTCTGCGGGGCGTTCTTGAATGCGAAGGGCAGACTTCGTTCAGACGATCTGCCGATTGCAAATCGGCGATACAGCAGAGTGCAACTCTGCGCTACTTCAGCCCAGCCGGTTCAAAGCGCTCAACACGGCTTTCACCGACGCCAGTTCGATGTTCGTGTCCACGCCCGCGCCCCAGCGGGTTTTGCCATCGGCGGTTTTGATTTGGATATAAGCAATGGCCGCCGCACCCTCGCCGGAACTCATCGCGTGCTCGCTGTAATTTGAAATCTCGAATTTCGGAACGCCAACTTGCGAAAAGCCGTGGACGAGCGCGGCGAGCGGGCCATTGCCTTCACCGGAAAATTCCACCAGCTTGCCGTCGCGTGACAATTGCGCCCGGCACTTCACCACGCCGTTTTTACTTTCCGTCTCAAACCTCCTGATTTGCCAGGGCAAAATGCGCTCGACGTATTCGCGCCAGAACATCGCCTTGAGTTCCGCGCCGCTGACTTCGCGGCCCAGCTTGTCCACCGCATCGTTGGCAATCGGGCCGAACTCGCGCTGCATGTCCTTGGGCAATTCGATGCCGAACTCGGTTTCGAGCAAGTAAGCGACGCCGCCCTTGCCGGACTGCGAGTTCACGCGGATAACTTCGCGGTATTCGCGGCCGATGTCGGCGGGATCAATCGTGAGATACGGCACGTCCCAGTGCTGGAGCGCAGAGCATTGCTCCGTATTTGAACCCGAATCGTTGTCTTTATGCTCGCGGAGCAATGCTCTGCGCTCCGCATTGTGTTGGCGCTCGGCCAATCCTTTTTTGATCGCATCCTGATGCGAGCCGCTGAACGCAGTGAAAACCAATTCGCCCGCGTAAGGCTGGCGTGCGGGCACCGTCATGCCGGTGCAACGCTCGTAAACGTCAATGATTGCGTTGAGATTCGAGAAATCCAATTTCGGATCAATGCCGTGCATGTAGAGATTCAACGCCACGGTGACGATGTCCAAATTGCCCGTGCGTTCGCCGTTGCCGAACAATGTTCCCTCCACGCGATCCGCGCCCGCGAGCATTCCCAGCTCCGTCGCCGCCACGCCGGTGCAACGGTCGTTGTGCGTATGCAAACTGATGATGAGCGCGTCGCGGTGCTTGAGGTTGCGACACATCCACTCGATTTGGTCCGCATAAACGTTGGGCATCGCCACCTCGACGGTGTCCGGCAGATTCAAAATCATTTTATGTTCCGGCGTCGGCTGCCACACGTCCATCACGGCTTCGGAAATTTCCTTGGCGTAGTCCACTTCCGTCATGCTGAAGCTCTCCGGTGAATACTGGAGCATCACTTCCGTGCCTTTGAGCCGGTGCAAACGGTCTTTGATCATCTGCGCACCCTTGACGGCGATGGCTTTGATCTCGTCCTTCGACTTGCCGAACACGACGCGCCGTTGCGCGGGCGAAGTCGAGTTATACATGTGGATGACGACCTTTTTAGCGCCGATCAAAGATTCGACCGTCCGCTCGATCAAATCCTCGCGCGCCTGCACGAGCACCTGTAACCACACGTCGTCCGGCGCGTGGCCCTTTTCGATGAGCAAGCGGTTGAAGGCGAATTCGGTGTTCGACGCGGACGGAAAGCCGACTTCGATTTCCTTGAAGCCGATCTTCACGAGCGTCTGGAACAAT
>JBBRGY010000507.1:0-2345 GCA_038223495.1 Burkholderiales bacterium
AACGCCGCCGAAATCGCGCTCGAACATCACCTCGGCATGACCTGCGATCCCATCGGAGGACTCGTACAAATTCCCTGCATCGAAAGAAACGCGATGGGTGCCGTGAAAGCAATCAGCGCCACATCACTCGCCATGCGTGGCGATGGCACGCATCGCGTGTCGCTCGATCAAGCCATCGACACCATGCGCCGTACGGGCGCAGACATGCAGTCGAAGTACAAAGAGACGTCGCAGGGTGGGCTGGCGCTGGCACAGGTGGAATGCTAGTGACTTGTCGATCAGGTTTACCGCCACGACCCCTGAACAACGGTTCAATCTCGGTAAAACTGCTCACACACTAGCGAATCATCATAAGGGATCTCGCATGCTCGACCACATGACCTTCCGCGTGACCGACATCGCGGCCGCCCGTAAACTTTACGAGGCAGCTCTTGCCCCGCTCGGCTACAAAGTCATGCATGAGTTCGAATTCGACGGACAAAAAATGTTCGGGATGGGCGTCGAAACTCCCGAGGGTGCGAAGGTAAACAGCTGGTTCATACAAGGCGCGTCGGAATACGGCGAACCCATCACGCGCGGTTGCCACCTCGCATGGAAAGCACCAAGCCGTTCGGCCGTCGATGCGTTCTACGCCGCAGCCCTCGCTAACGGAGCCAAAGACAATGGCAAGCCGGGACTTCGCGCGCACTACCACCCGGACTACTATGGCGCGTTCGTGATCGACTTGCATGGCAACAACGTTGAGGCTGTCTGCAACCAACCCGAATGATCCATGCCATGCTGCGCTCGTGCCATCCTTATGACAGTCGCGACCTACCGGCCTCGCGCATCCAACATCCGTGCCAATCTCATAACGAGAAAATTAATTGAACCAAATCGCAAAAGGCAAGTTTGTCGTAAAGGTAGCGCCGCTGGTGTTCGAGGGTCAATCGGAGGCGGGTAGTCTTGGCCGTATGTCAATCGACAAGCAGATCAGTGGAGACCTTGTCGCCACTACGATCGGGCAGATGCTCAGCGCAGGCACAGAGACCAAAGGATCAGCCGGTTATGTCGCCATCGAGCGCGTGGAAGGCAACCTGCACGGACGCACGGGCAGTTTCACGCTTCAACATAGTGGAACGATGAACCGAGGCACTCCAAACCTCACCGTATCAGTGGTTCCTGACTCCGGAACCGGCGAGCTGCTCGGACTGGTCGGTGACTTCAAAATCATTCGAGCGGACGGAAATCACAGCTACGAGTTCAATTACACGCTGCCGTAGTTGGCGCGCACTGGAGCTCGGATATCCCCCAATACTGGCCCAGGTAGCACGCACTTTCATCGCGTCGTTACTGTGCTACCGCATGACTAATGAGACGATAGAGCGAACATCGTTGCGGCACTCAACAGCACGATGACGCAAATGCGCTACCCAGCCACACCGACGACACCGCCAAAACCAAAGCGGTTGACTTCCGAACGCCTAGCGAATCACGCTAACGATACCGGCTACGGCCAGTGTCGCCAACAGCACCAGGACGCATTGCCGGAACATCGATTCGCTTACGCTTTTGAAGCCGCGTGTTCCGACGGCGATGCCAAGCAACATCGGCACGGCGAGCCACGCGCCGCGAGTGAACGTACCGGTTGTCACCACGCCTTGCCACGCGCCCCACAAGAGCGAATACAACGCGCTGCCGAAGAACAAAACGATCAGCGTGGCGCGAAGATTCTTTGCAGGCAGTGACACGGCAAACAGCATCGTCGACGCGACCATGCCACCGAGCGATGTTGAACCAGCGAAGAATCCAGCAACGAGGCCCGTCCCAAAACGTAGTGGCAAGCCATCGGGTAGTTTGGGTCGGCGATTGAGCAGTAGGCACAGCGCCGCCACCAATAACACCACGCAACCGACGATACGAAGTGCAGTCTCAGGCAAATGAGTTAGTGCCGCGACGCCAAGCGGAATCGATACTAAGTAGGCCGCGCCCATCGGCGTCAGCCATTTCCAGTCCACGTCGCGCCATACGGTTGGAATCAGCGCGATGCTGGCGACCACTTCAAGCGCCTGCGCGGTCGGGATAATCAGCCTCGGTGAAATTACAAACGCTGCGCTCGCCACCAGCACTGCAGACAAACCAAATCCGGAAAAACCGCGAACCAGCCCTGCGAGAAAAGCGCACGCGGCGAGGATGAATAGGTGATCGGGCGGCGATAAAAGCGTCATGGCTGGAACATTACCTGACGTCTCAGATTCGCCTGCGGATTTCGTCCAATTGTAGGAGCCACGCGCTACGAAAATATGCCTTGCTCCCGACTCGTACCGCACGTTCGACATTCGGTATCGCAAATTGATACTGTGCGA
>JBBRGY010000508.1:0-2336 GCA_038223495.1 Burkholderiales bacterium
ACAAAAACACGCCGTTTGCATGGGCAATCACGCCGAACGGCTGCTGGGGAATCCTGACGCACACGACGGTCGATGTGGCACACGGCGTCGGCTACGCGCAGTGGAGCAATCGCAGCTATGTGATCGTTGCAGAAGAGCCGCAACTCGATCTGTTTTTCTTCGTCGCCGATACGCCGGCGCAAATTGTTTCGCTGTATCACCAGATCACGGGCAAGCCGGAGAACGTACCGCTGTGGTCGCTCGGCGTGTGGATCAGTCGTGCTTACTATCGCGATGAAGCGGACACGATGAAGACCGCACGCGAGTTTCGTGATCGGCAATTTCCAGTGGACGTCATCACGTTTGATGGACGTGCCTGGCAGGACACGCCTACGCGCTTTCACTTCAATTTCGACCCGTCACGCTACCCTGATCCGGCGCGCGTGATCGGCGAATTGAAAGCGCTCGCCTACAAGGTTTGCTGCTGGGAGTACCCGCTCGTTTCTATCCATCATCCTGAATACCGTACGTACGAACAGGCCGGTTATTTTCTGAAAGAAGCGGGCGGTAGCGAGCTGATATACGAGTGGGACACAGGCAAAAAAACAACGCCGTTCGGTCCGACATTGACGCCGCTACCACCCTCGGGTCTGGTTGATTTCACTAACCCTGCGGCGTACTCGTGGTGGCGCGACGAACATAAAAAACTCTGGGCACTCGGCGTGGACACCATCAAAAGCGATTTCGGTGAACAGGTGCCAGCGAACGCGTTGGCGCACAACGGCGACAGCGGCGATCGCGTTCATAACGTCAACGCCCATCTCTACAACCGCTGCGTCTATGAAGCGTCGCGCAACGCGTATGGCGATGATGCCTGCGTCTGGGCGCGATCAGGATGGATTGGCACCCAGCGGCATCCGTTGCAATGGGGCGGCGATCCACAAAGCGATTGGGAAGGCCTTGCCGCGAGCGTTCGCGCAGGTCTCAATCACGGTCACTCGGGCTCACCGTTTCACGCCTCCGACGCGGGCGGTTTTTACGGCGCAACACAACCCGAGCCCGCGCTGTACTTGCGCTGGGTACAGGCAGCTGTCTTCGCGTCGCACATTCGTATTCACGGCATCGGCGCGCGCGAGCCCTGGTGCTTCGGTGCTGAGGTTGAACGCATCGCACGCGAGTTCTTCGAGTTCCGCTATCGGTTGTTGCCCTATCTGCGCGGTGCGTGCGATCTTGCAGTGAAGACTGGATTGCCAGTGATGCGCTCAATGGCATTAATGCATCCCGATGATCGCGTGGCGCGAGGTTTTGAGCAGCAGTTTTATTGCGGGCCGCACCTCATCGTCATGCCGGTGCTCAACCGCGAGGGGGATGTTGAAGGCTATCTGCCTGAGCATCACGGTGGCTGGTATGAACTCTGGAGCGGCCTGCATGTAGACGGCGGCGAGGTCATCACGCTCAACTACGATCTGGAGCGGATTCCGGTGTTTGTGAAAGCGGGCGTCGCGATGCCGATTGGGCCGCTGGTGCAATCAACACGACCGCTGGAGGGGCTGACGCCGGTGGTTGCCGTTGCTGAATTTGGCAATGCGCACAAGGATAAATACGAAGTTTGCGCAGGCAAAGGCGCGCTCGTACAACGAGGCAAAGATTGGCGCAGTTATGACCAGCGGGTCATGAACGTGCGCCGCTTCAAATAAGCGAGACTAAATTCGGAACAAGCCGTATTGCTCGTTGGAGTATTCGCTCGGTGCGCGCTTGAACCCTGACTTTGCGTAAAGCTGCCAGCGGCCTACAACAAATGCAGTGAGCGCGTTGGCATGCGCCGCCGCCGATGTGGACGATGCGCCGGAGGCGGCCACGTTAACGAGCTGCAACGCCTGCTTGAGTGACGATTCAACGCGATCCACCAGTTGATTGATGCGCACCTGCAGGCGAGCATCTTCATTGACCAGTGCGTCGCCAATCAACACCCGCACCATACCGGGATTTTTCTCGGCAAAGTTGAGCAGCATCGAGACGATTTGCTGAACCTGTGCGCGGCCATCGCGTTCGGTCTGCGCGATTTGATTGACCAGCGTGAACACTGACTCCTCAATGAATTCGATCAGGGCTTCAAACATTTGCGCCTTGCTGGCGAAATGCCGATAGAGCGCTGCTTCAGAAACGCCTACCTTCGCCGCCAAAGCCGCCGTCGTGATTTTTTCCCCCTGCGGCTGCTCAAGCATGGTCGCGAGCGTTTGCAGGATCTGGGTCTTACGTTCGCCCGGTTTCAGTGCCATCAGCCGTTCCCCTTTTTTCCAACTCTACAGCACTTGAGGCCGTTTGTGTTGTGATCGTTTCCGCTAACCGACCATTTA
>JBBRGY010000509.1:0-2288 GCA_038223495.1 Burkholderiales bacterium
TCGCGGGCGTATCGTTTTTGTCGGCGATCAAGTGCAGCTTGAGGCGGTCACCGCGCGTGGTGGAGACGGCCGCATCACGGTAGACGGCAAGGGCACGCTGTCGTCGAAACCGGATGTGCAACTCACACTGAAGGCAGAGAATTTCCGCCTGCTGGGTCGCGTGGATCGTCGGGTGGATGTCAGCGGTACGGCGCGTTTGAACGCGAACAATGAGGCGATCAAGCTCGATGGCAGCTTCAAGGTGGATCGCGGCTTGGTCGATATCTCGCAGGCCGACGCGCCGACATTATCGGACGACGTGTACGTCAAGCGGAAGCCCACGGCTGCGGAAATGCAGGCCGTCTCGACGCCGCCCACACCTCCACGAAAAACCAAGATCGACGTCAACCTCACGATTGATTTGGGTGACAACCTTCAGCTCAAAGGTCGCGGCATCAACACGCGCCTCGCGGGGCAATTGAAACTCACGACCCCGGGCGGGCAACTCGCCGCTAACGGCAATGTCCGCACTGTGCGCGGAACTTACCGCGCCTATGGGCAAGACCTTGAAATAGATCGCGGACAAATTGCGTTTAGCGGCAATCTGAGCAATCCTCGACTGGACATTCTGGCGTTGCGTGCTCGCAGCGAGCCCGATCAAACTGTGGGCGTTGCAATCACTGGCACCGCGCTTGCTCCGCGCATCAAGCTCTACGCCGATCCGGATCGCGCCGATACCGAAAAGCTCGCCATGTTGGTGACCGGCAAAAGCGCAGATAACTTGAGTCGCGATGACACGGCATTGGTGCAAAAAGCGGCGTTCGCCCTGCTTTCCGGCGATGGCGAAAGTTTTAGCAGTAAATTCGGCCTCGACACGCTGGGTGTCGCCACCAACAGCGGCACCACGAAAGACACCGTCGTTACCGTCGGCAAGCAAATTTCTGATCGTCTCTACGTCGGTTACGAGCGCGGCCTGAAAGCCACCACCGGCACGCTGCAACTGATCTACCGCATCAGTAACAGCCTGAATATCCGCGCCCAATCGGGAGAAGAATCTGCGATTGATTTGTTCTGGACGCTGCGCTGGGATCGCTCGCCATTCGAAAAACCATCGCGTTAAATCGGCAACAGCTTTTCTTTGAAAGCTCCACTACACAGGGGCTGAGGCCAAAAATAGTTTAATTGCGACTTTTATCGTTATGGACCGCTATCCCCCGTGCAATGGTTGTTTCAGTGTAAAGCCGTATCAAATTTTGCGCCAAAATTTCACGATTGGGCGGCTTCAAATGCCAGCACTTGCCACCTACCGTCTGTGTGGCGAACCAATTTATCGCCATCAAATCGCCACAGGTATAACCAGCCGTTCTCGATGAGCTGACGCACCACTTCATGTTGCTGAATTACTCGCTCGATCGCCGCTGCCGGAGCATCGATAACGACGGTAAGCCGCAGCGGCTCATGCATCCAGCGCTGGCCGTCGTGTAGCGACTGATGCGACAAGCCAATGCGCAAATCCCCGCCGTTGCCTTCAAACACGCCAATGCGACCACCGACCACGTTGTGCAGCGTTTTGTTGCCGCTGCCGAGTCGTTGCGGCGCGCAGGTCGATGCGTGATATTGCCAGTTGATCCAGTGCGTCACCAACATCGGCGCGGTCATCAAAAGCTCCAGCACACTACCATCGGCGTCGTTGCTGGCATCGTAATCATGCAGAAAACTGCGCCCATCGAGCTGCATGCTGCGAGTCCGCTTGCGCGGCGCAATGATGAAGGCGGCGTTACCCGCCAAGCCCCACTCAGGCCGCGTCTGCGCGCGATCGTT
Source organism: Burkholderiales bacterium (assembly GCA_038223495.1). Classification (GTDB taxonomy): domain Bacteria; phylum Pseudomonadota; class Gammaproteobacteria; order Burkholderiales; family Casimicrobiaceae; genus Casimicrobium. The sequence goes on from JBBRGY010000509.1 coordinate 1,801, forward strand.
GGCGCGACGGCGCAACTGTTTCAGTAGCGCGTCGTTTCCGGCGATCAGATCGAGCCCCAAGCTCGGTGCGCGCTCACGGCGAACCTGTTCGCAGGCGCGCTCAAACGTGGCCAAAAGCCGATGCAGCCGCACTTGCGCTTCAGCCGGAAGCGGATCAATGTCATACGGCTCAATCTCGTCGGTCGTCGTGTTGTGCAGCGCGGCGACAAAGTACGTCTGCACCGGGATCACGACGCCCACGCGCGCCAAACCGTCACGCACCAATGATTCGTTCAGCAGTTGCGCCAGCACGCGCGCATTGACCTCGCCAGTTTGTCCGCAACAGGCACCGCAATCCAGCGCCGCGGCGTGCGCGTTGTTACTGCTCTGACTGCCATGCCCCACGAACAAAACGAGGGGTGCCAGCGCACGATCCAGCCCCATGGCGTGCCAAACCTTCGCCGCCAAGCTCACCTTGGCATCAGTGTCCAGATCAGCCAAGCCAGGAC
>JBBRGY010000510.1:0-2287 GCA_038223495.1 Burkholderiales bacterium
AACATCGCAAAGGCTCGCGCCGGCTCGGGCGAGGCCGCATATTTGCGCAACACCACGTTGTTCACCCCGAAGAAAAAACCCGCCGCGATGGCAAGCCAGTCTGCCCATGAATTCGGTATCGGAATTTGCAATTTTCCTTCGCTCAGCACCAGCGCCGCGCCGAATAGCGCGAGCGCCGTACGGGCGAGCGCCGACATCGTGATGCGCTCTGCCAGCAACCATCGCGCGAGCAGCACAACCCACATCGGCATGAGGTAGAACAAGAGCACCGAGCGCACCACGTCACCCGTCGCTAAAGCGGTGTTGAAGCAGGCGTTCGTCATGCCCGAAGCAAGCACGAGCCAGCCCAATGTCGTGCGGTTTTGCCACAACAATTTTGCCGCTGAGGGCCGCACAACCAACACCACCAATGCGCACGTGCCAAACACAAACCAGGTGGCCCAAAGCGACGGAATGCCGTGCGCCTCAAGCCATTTCAGCGGATACCACGACACGCCCCAAACGCTAGCGTTGATCAGAGCTCCCAGCGCAGCGGTGCCAGAGAACGTGGACGTGGCGTTCGGCGTCAAATTTTTCTGCATAAAGAGATTATGCCGAGCGGCAGTGCGTCATTGATGCGTCGGGCATTGTTGAGACGATGAGATGCGTCCGCATCCTGCTCGATTTATCATCGGCTTATCGTCACAGACGTCGCGTCAACACGCGCAATCTCGCTTGATCGTCAGCACTCCAATTGAATCCATCGCCACGCACCGTGACTTTCGTCGCCTCAGCGCCATTGATGGCGTGGGCGTCGAGTTGCGTTATGCAACGACCAATAATTTTGTTGGGCGCAACATGTACGACGGCTACGACTGCGCGTGGCTTCACAACGACGCCGCGACTGCTTTGACGAATGTCGCCGCCAACCTGCAACGAACGCACCCGCATCTTCGACTATTGGTGCTAGACGCGCTGCGTCCACAACGTGTGCAGGAACTCATGTGGCAGTCGCTCGATGGCACCGACCTGCGGCAGTATCTCGCCCCGCCGGATCGAGGCTCGATTCATTCGTTCGGAATGGCCGTTGACGTGACGCTAATCGATGCAAACGGCGATGAGCTGGACATGGGAACGGCGTTTGACGACTTGAGCGAACATTCGCATCCGGCGCTTGAAGAAAAATTACTGCAAAGCGGCGACATCACGGCCGCGCAAATCGCCAATCGGAAAATCCTGCGCGATGCGATGTTTGGGCATGGCTGGAAAGGCATCTCCACCGAGTGGTGGCATTTTGACTGTGGGGACCGAGCGCTGGTCAGACAAACCTACACGCGCGTGCTCTAGCGCTCAGGCTCAGCCCGTACCGAACACCCGCTGCCACCAAAGCAACGGAGCAGGCGATGGTTGTTTGCTGAGCCATTCAATGAGTGCATCAACGACAGGCCGCGCGATCTTGTGATTGGCTTGTGGATGATTGATCAGCGCCACCAGAATGTACGGTTCGCCGTCCGCGTTGCGCACGTAACCGGCGACCGAGACCACATCGCGTAACGTGCCGGTCTTTACACGCGCACGCCCAGTCGCTGTGCTGTCTTTCAGGCGATTTCTCATGGTGCCGTCAATCCCCACAATCGGCAGGCTCGACAAATACTCTGGCGCCCATTCACTGCGGCTCATCACCCGCAAGACATCCGCTAGCAAACGCGGCGGCAATCGCTCGCTGCGTGAAAGCCCGGAACCGTTATCCAGTACCAATCCGGCGTCCAGAATGCCGCGTTCACGTAACCAGCCACGCACCACATTTTCACCGCGCGCCGCGCTAGTGGCCGCCTTGTCGCCATCCGTGGCGAGTGAACCGATTGTCAGGTACAGGCTGCGAGTAAGCGCGTTGTCGGACGGCTTGTTGATGTCACGCACAATCTCCGGCAACGCACGCGAGCGATGCTCCGCGAGTACTCGCGTGTCCGCTGGCTCCGCGCCTTCGCGGGTCACGCCACTGAAACGCCCGCCAAGTTCACGCCATTGCGAGCGAAATACGCGATCAATAAAGTCCGTTCGATCAATGACGTTCAAGCGAGTGGTTGCGTCACAGTTTTTGGGGTAGCTGCCTTGCAGCACGACGTTAATCACGCCATCGGCCCGGCGCTCAACCATCGGCGTTTTCCAGGTGTCCTCCCAATCCTTGCACACGCCGTCATCGACCGTCATCGCGGAGCTCACCACCACGCGATCTAGCGCCGGATTCATGCGCACAACCAACCCGTCGGCGCTCGACGCCATCGTCAGGCCGATCAAATTGTTATCG
>JBBRGY010000511.1:0-2286 GCA_038223495.1 Burkholderiales bacterium
GCTATCGGCAGCGGCACCGATGCAGCCTACAGCGTTGCGCTCCAGCCCGACGGCAAAATCGTCGTCGTAGGCAGGTGCTTCAACAGCTCCTACACCAATTTTTGTGTTGCCCGTTATCTCGCTAGCGGCGCACTTGACGTGAGCTTTAACAGCACCGGCACCGTCATCACACCGATCGGAAGCAGAAACGATTACGCCACCAGCGTTGCACTCCAGCCCGACGGCAAGATAGTCGTCGCAGGCTATTGCTACAACGCCACCAATAACGTTTTTTGTATCGCTCGTTATCTCGCCAACGGCGCGCTCGACACGAGCTTTGATGGTAACGGCAAATTCATAACGCCGACTGGCGCTTTAATCGAAATTGCCAACAGCCTCGCAGTCCAGCCTGATGGCAAGATCGTCGTCGCAGGCGCGTGCAAGGACCCCCGCAATTATTACGATTTTTGTCTCGCCCGGTATCTCGCTAATGGCGGACTCGACACGAGCTTTAACAGCACCGGCAAAGTCATCACAACAATTGGTGCCAGGGACGATTTCGCCGCTAGCCTCGCGTTCCAGCCCGATGGCAAGATCGTCGTTGCGGGTTATTGCGAAAGCGGTAGCAATCAATATTCTTGTCTCGCCCGCTACGAAGGCGGCCCGTTCGGCGCACAAAACTGCTCGCTCGACATCGACGGCGACGGTCGCGTCACAGCCACCACTGACATGCTGATCGCCACCCGCATCGCGCTGGGCATCAACACCAGCGCCGCAATCAACGACATCAACTTTCCTGTCAACGCGACTCGCAAAACATGGCCGCAGATTCGTGATTATTTGGTGTCGCAATGTGGGATGTCGCTACAGCCTTAGTGCACCGGCACTTCACCGTTACCAATCGACCCTAAACCGATCGCACGTGGGCGCTTAAGCACGGTCGAGCAAAGCCCGCGCCCAACTTGCCGCTTCGTCCTGCTGCGCCATTCCCTACCTACCCAACGGCTCGGTCGACACGAGCTTTGGCATTGCTGGCAGAGTCATCACTCCTGTGGGCGCAGCTATTGATGAGTTAGCGCCCGCGCAGTTGCAACCCGACGGCAAAATTCTGCTGGCGGGTTCATGCTTGGTCGGAAGCAGATTTCTCTTCTGCACCGCGCGCTATGACGGCGGCCCATTTGGATACCAAGCCTGCAAACCAGATTTTGATGGTGATGACGTTGTATTGCCCGCCACCGACGCGCTCATTTTGACCCGCGTCCGCCCTTGGCATCACCGGCAACGCCGTCGTTGGCGGCATGACTTTCGCGCCCAACGCCATACGCAACAGCTGGCCGTTGATTCGCAATTATCTCGTGACGCAATGCGGGATGTCGCTGGTGCAATGAGCCTGTGGAGTGAATTTGCCGCGACCGCACGGCGCATACAGCATCCATTTTTAGTGCTAGCGAATCGGAGTCGCGCTAGAGCCACTCCTACAATCGTCGGATGCTAAATTTCACCGACATCCAGTCCGCCGCCGCCCGTCTCAAAGGCGTCGCGCATCGCACTCCGATCCTCACCAGCACCACGCTCAACGCGATGCTCGGTTGTGAGGTGTTCATGAAGGCAGAAAATTTTCAGCGCATGGGCGCGTTCAAGTTTCGCGGTGGTTACAACGCGATCAATTCGCTGTCCGACGCTGAGCGCGCGCGCGGCGTGCTGGCATTCTCGTCCGGCAATCATGCACAGGCAGTTGCCCTCTCGGCCAAGTTGCACAGTTGCAAAGCAACGATCCTGATGCCCACTGACGCCCCACCGACCAAGCTAAAAGCGACGCGTGAATACGGCGCAGACGTCATCACCTATGACCGCTACACCGAAGATCGTGACGCGCTGGCCAAGCGTTACGCCGAGGAGCGCAATGCGGTACTCATTCCGCCATACAACTATCTGCCGGTCATGGCCGGGCAAGGCACATGCGGGCTGGAGATTGCGGAGGAAATCCCGAATCTCGACGCGATGATCGTATGCACGGGTGGTGGCGGATTTCTTTCAGGTTCGGCGATTGGCGCAAAAGGCGTCCAGCCCAATATCAAAATGTACGGCGCAGAACCCGACGCGGGCAACGACGTTCAACAATCGTTACGCACGGGGCAAATCGTCACCATCGCCGTACCAAAAACCATTTGTGATGGACAACAAACACAGGCCGTCGGCGCCCTGCCGTTCGAGGTGATTCGCGAGCACGTAACCGACGTTTTGACTGCGTCGGACGCAACGGTCATCGAAGCGATGCGCTTCGCGTTCGAGCGCATGAAAATCGTG
>JBBRGY010000512.1:0-2240 GCA_038223495.1 Burkholderiales bacterium
TGAACACGCGGTCCACCCGACTGAGTGTTTCCTTTGACCCAAGTTCGCCACCGAGCTCGATGAAAATGAAGCTGCTTAGCAGCATGACCGTCAGGCCCACCGCCAACCGCAAACTCAAAAAGCGCATCGGCAACTGCAAAAAACGAAAATCAGGACCGGTGTATCGTCGCACAACCCACCAGCCTGCGAGTGTCGCCGCTAGCGTCAATGTGAGCATTGCAAAGAACAGGGGCAGCGCGTGCCCGCCTGCCCAGCGAGCCCATTGCTCCAGCAGTTGTGGGTCAGGCTTCAACAGTCTGGGGCGCCGCTGTGATTTCGGTCACCGTTGAGCGAACGAATGCGTCTACGTCAGCGACGTAATCCCACTGCTCAATGGCGCTACTCCCCGCTGACGCATCATCGCCACAGCGCATGATGTTGACCGAATTCGGTATCCCTTCGCGGGTGCGGGAGGACACCGACGTGCCCGCCTGCACCGCCCACAGGGGTCGCGGCAGACTCGTCAGTGCCGCTACGTACGGTAAGTGAATATGCCCTCCCATCACAATGTCGCAGCCTGCCTCCGCCCAACGCTGTATCGCATATGCATAGCCGCGCAGACGATCATGCACGTCCGCAGCACGAATGACAGCAACCGGTTGATGCACTACCACTACGCGCAGTTGCGTGGCACTGGCCTGCATCAAAGCGGCCGCAACGCGATTAATTTGTGCTCGCGAAACCTCGCCATTGACGTGTCGATACCACCGGGTTGTGTTCACGCAGAGCACCAGCAAATCGGCGGCATCGTGCATCGGTTCCAGCGCGTCGCCAAAGGCGCGGTGAAATCGCGAATACGGATTCAGCAGCCGCGCACTTAGATCAAACAGCGGAATGTCGTGGTTACCCGGAATCGCCAAAAACGGCACGCTGAGACGGTCGATGAAGGCCCGCGCTGCGCGAAACTGATCCTGCGTCGCCCGTTGCGTAATATCGCCCGAAAGCACCACCAGATCAGGGTGCTGCTGGCTCGAAAGCGACGCCAGCGCCTCGACCACGGGCAATTGCTCGGTGCCAAAATGCGGGTCGGAAATTTGCAGTAGCACGCTCACACACTGCCTCGTTTGGGTTGGATGACGTGTGATTTAAGCAAGAACAGCGGCTTCGGCGCAACCCGAAACTCAAGCGGCGCGCGCATGTGACTCAGTTCGCCATCAAACGCTACTTTTACTTTGCGCCCATGCCGTGCCGCACTGGGCGTGACGAGCATGCGGTGAAACTTGAAGCTCTCCACCGTGTCCGCCTCACCAAGACTGCCAAATGCACCGCGAAACAGCAGCGCGAGCATTGCCAGTGAGCCAATCGGACGCAGCATCACCGCGGCAATACAGCCTTCATCCAGCGCCTGCGCTTCGGCTAGCCCCACTTGCTCTAGTTGCAGGCGGTTATTGCCGACAAACAGTGTAGGCGTTGTCACTTCGCGCACACTCGTGCTGCGTTCGATCCGAAGGTACAGTTGCCGATGCCGGGCTAACAAAGTAACCAGCGCCGCCGCGAATGCGACCAGTCGACTGCGACCAAATCGCGCCTTGTAGGCTTCGCGATCCTGAAGAAGCTCAGGGTAGAGTCCAACGCTCGCGTTGACTAAAAAAACCTGATCGTTGATCAACCCTACTTGCACCGGAACTGGCGCTGCATTCAATATCGTCTGCATGGCACCAGCAGCGTCGATCGGGATGCCGTGCGTTCTGGCGAAATAGTTGAAGGTACCTTGAGGCAGCACGCCCATCGGACAGCTCTCAGCGTAGGCGGCTTGCGCAACGGCGTTGATAGTGCCATCGCCGCCGACGGCGACGACCGCAGAGCCTCTCGCTTTGGCCGATGCAGAGCCCTTACTGGCGACGTTCGCAAGTTCACCGGGTGCGGCGTAGAGCAGTTCGCCCGCGCGGCCACTGGCGCATAGCGTCTGTTCAATCACCCGCCGCGTCGCGTCAGGATCGTTATGACCCGACGCGGCGTTGATCACAAAGAACAGCGGACATGAGGCGTCGACTTTGGGAATGTTCGCCACCGCGCGCCGATCCTACATCGGCAGGTCGTTCGCGTACGGCTGGGTGCCGTAGTACGTGTGAATGCCCTGCGCCCATGCTTGATCCGACATATCGGGCCAATGATCCTTGTCAAATCCCGGCGCGCCCTCGAGACGGTCTTTGTCAACGTTCAGTACAAAGCGCTTGTTCACTGTGTCCAGTTTCAACGCG
>JBBRGY010000513.1:0-2224 GCA_038223495.1 Burkholderiales bacterium
AACATCTGCCAGAACTGAAGATTCGCGTCGTAAACGTCGTCGACCTGATGCGACTGCAACCGCACACCGAGCACCCACATGGTCTGATGGACGCCGACTTTGACGCACTGTTCACAAAGGACAAGCCTGTGATCTTTGCCTTCCACGCCTACCCGTGGTTGATCCATCGCCTGACCTACCGTCGCACCAACCACGACAACATCCATGTTCGCGGCTACAAGGACGAAGGCACGATCACTACCCCGTTCGACATGACGGTACTCAACGAGCTCGACCGCTTTCATCTTGTGATGGACACCGTGGATCGCTTGCCGCAGACCGGCGACAAGGGCCTAGCGCTTAAGCGGCAGCTGGATGAGAAGCTGATCGAGCACCGACAGTACATTCGGCTGCACGGGCAGGACATGCCGGAGATCAGAAACTGGTCATGGAAACCTGCAAACTGATGTAAAGGAGGATCGTAAAGATCGCATTGGAGAATTGATCGTCTGCTTAACCCCGTTTGTCTAGCAGCATCGTTTCAACACAAAGATGCGCGCAAAGCGCTGCATGCGCAACAATTCAGTCCACCTCCTCCGAGACTTCTTATGAATAAAGCCCTTTCCCTGTTCGTCGTACCGCTGACGTTTTTGCTCGCGACCCAAAGCGCTTCAGCCCAAAACGTACTGCCAGCCCACGCGCCCGTGCGCGACGCGCTAACGCTCGACGCCACGGCGTCCACCGAAGTCATCCCCGACCTCGCCGTTATCACGCTCGCTGCGGAATCGCAAGGCGTCGATGCCGCACCGATCACGCGTGAAGTTCAGCAAATCATCAATTCCGCGCTCGCCCAGGCCAAAGCCACAGCGGGTGTTGAGGCGCGCACTGGCGCGTTCGCGACCAATCAGCGCTGGAACAATAAAGGCGTCCGCGACGGCTGGACCGTGCGTGCTGAATTAATTTTGAAAGGGAAGGACTTTGCCGTGCTCGGAACGCTCGCGGGCAAACTCGCTCAACAAAAAATGATGATTGTTAGCTCTGGATTCGAGCTATCGCGTGAACTGCGCGAAAGCGAAGAACAGTCGTTGATCGAGCGCGGCATCGCGGCATTCCGCATCAAAGCGCAGACCGCCAGCCGCGCATTCGGCTTTAGTAAATTCAGCTTACGCGAAGTCAATCTTGGCAGCATCACCGGCGACACGCGCCCCATGCAGCCGAAAGTGTTCGCCATGCGCGTTGCGTCTGCGCCTGCTGCCGACGCTGAAGCGATGGCCATCGAAGGCGGCAAAGTCACCTTGACGCTCACGGTGAATGGATCGATTTTGATGGCGCAGTAGCCGCCGCAAAACTTTTCGCTCGAGCACGTATTTATGAAACCCTGCGTTTCATAAATTGCGTCAACCCGCCAACTCATATGTATGACTGAGGCAAAATAGTGGGGCATTTCCTGCACAGCAACGCGCGTTAATTCACGCTTCACACTTTGCCTCCTTCCTCTCGCTCGACTACGACTCCTCTGACGCGCGCTGGCGAGCGCGACATCCTCTTCGAAGACCGCAGCAAGCAAACGGTGCATCACACCACTTGCTACATGTGTGCGTGTCGCTGCGGCATCAACGTCACGACTGAGGAGAAAGACGGCAAACCGCATATCCGCTTCATTCAGGGCAACCGCAATCACATCGTGAATCAGGGCGTGCTCTGCGCCAAGGGCAGCGCGGGCATCATGAAGCAGTATTCGAAAGCGAAGCTGCAACACCCGATGATTCGCCGCCCCGGCACCGAGCGTGGCGACGCAATCTTTGATCCGATTTCGTGGGACGACGCGCTCGATTTACTGACCAAGCGCCTCGCGCATCTTCGCGCAACCGATCCTAAGAAACTCGCGTTCTTCACGGGCCGTGATCAGATGCAGGCGCTCACGGGACTGTGGGCACAACAATTCGGAACGCCGAACTGGGCTGCGCACGGTGGCTTTTGTTCGGTGAACATGGCGGCGGCGGGCCTCTATTCCATCGGCTATTCGTTCTGGGAGTTCGGCGCACCGGACTGGGATCGCGCGAAATATTTCGTGCTCTGGGGCGTCGCTGAAGATCACTCCAGCAACCCAATCAAGATCGGACTCGACAAACTGAAGTCGCGCGGCGCGAAATTTGTGTCGATCAATCCGGTCCGCACCGGTTACAGCGCGATTGCCGACGAATGGGTGCCTATTCGTCCCGGAACCGACGGCCTATTCGCGCTG
>JBBRGY010000514.1:0-2209 GCA_038223495.1 Burkholderiales bacterium
TCCGTTTGCGCCAATTGGACCACGGTCTGGCAGACGAAATGGAGCCGCGAAGTTCTCGCAGTTATAGCCACGTGCGACCTCATCCCTCAGCTCAACGCGGAAGCGAATGCCGCGCGGAATGACCACGATTTCCTGTGGTTCGACTTCGATCACGCCAAGCTCCGTGACAAAACGCAAGAGACCTTGTTGTGGAAGGATCAGCATCTCGCCATCGGCGTTGTAGAACGCGCGATTAGTCATCGAGCGATTAGCGGCATAGAGATGAATACCGCAACCCGATTGGGCGTACGCATCACCGTTGCCCGCGTAGGTCACCAGGCCCTGTATGAAATCAGTAGGTTCGGCAGGAATGGGTAACGGATTCCAGCGCAACTGATTCGGCGGTGTCGTCGTGGTATCAAAGTCGCTGACTAGCCTGCCGTTGGCCATTTGCTTGAACGACGAGTGCATCGCCGATGGTCGGATACGGTACAGCCAGGAGCGCTTGTTGTCGCCCCGCAAGGCAGTAAATGCGCTGCCGGTGAGCTGTTCGGCGTATAGACCGTACGGACATTTTTGCGGCGAATTGCGGCCTATCGGCAAAGCGCCGGGAAGCGCTTCCGTCGTGAATTCATTGCCGAAACCAGTTTGATAAGCGGTTGCAGAAACAGTCATTTCAAAGCCCTTTGCATTGCGTCTTTTAGAACATCAAGGTCACCGATAGGGTTAGCGAGCAGCAGCACGAGTTTTGCGTTGACCTCGTGACTTTGCGCAGGCAACAAGTCGCGGTGCGTATCGATTAGCGCCTCGTAGAACGCGTCGAAGTCTTTCATATTGGGTTCGATGTTGAGCGTAGCCAAATTAGTGCTCCTCAGTCGTTACAGGTTGCGCGGGCGATAGCCGCACGAACCGCTGCTTCGTCGTGTTCTCGCCAGCGCGCGCAGACATGCTGGTCGGGGCGGTAGAGGTAGGTGGTACCGGGGCGGGCGTCATAACGGGCGATCCATTCGGCCGAGGCGATGATCTGGCGCTGCCGCTTCGCGCCTTGAGGGCGCTCGGAGGCAAAACACAGTTCGTTCGAATTACCTAGCGTCACACACACAAATTCTGATCCGAGGCAATCGAGAAACCACGCTGCTATCCCGCATTTCTTTATCGGAGCGTCCACCGCCGCCGCACCCGGCGTCATCGTGCCAGAAAACTCGTCCGTGTCGGGCGTATTCAAAGCGGATTCGTGAAGCGTTGCGGGCACCGATAACCGCCCTGAATTCACAATGCGTCTCGCAAACGGGTGGTCCTTCGCAAGCGCCAGTACCGCATCGCGAAACAACTTGCTGACTTCGCTTTTGGGTGTGATGAAATCCGTTGCACGCGTCGAATTCAAAATATTTTCATCAGCAGCGAATTCCCGTTCGCTCGCATAGGTGTCGAGCAGGCGATCAGGTGCTTCACCACGCAATACAAGCGCAAGTTTCCATGCAAGGTTGTCGGCGTCCTGCACGCCTGAATTCGCGCCACGTGCGCCAAATGGCGACACCAGATGCGCCGAATCTCCGGCGAACAGCACGCGTCCGTGGCGAAATTTTTCCATGCGCATGCAGGCGAAGGTGTAGACGCTGAGCCACTCGAATTCGAACTCTGCGTCTGCGCCGAGCAGCGCTTGCACGCGGGGCCGCACGCGCTCCGGTTTTTTTTCTTCGTCGGGATCGACATCCCAGCCGAGCTGAAAATCAATGCGCCATACGTCGTCGGGCTGCTTGTGCAAGAGTACCGATTGATTAGGGTGAAACGGTGGGTCAAACCAGAACCAGCGCTCGGTCGGGAAGGGCGCGGTCATCTTTACGTCGGCAATCAAAAAACGGTCACGAAAGACCTGTCCTTTTGATTCCAGTCCAAGCGCGCTGCGCACGGGTGAGCGCGAACCATCGCACGCGATCACATAGTCGGCCGTCAGCGATTCAGTGCCTTCAGGCGACTCAACTGTGAGCTCGACGTCATCAACCCGGTTGACGACACCAGTCACCTTACTCTTCCAGCGCATCTCTATATTCGGCTGCTGTATGACTGCGTCACACAGATAACCCTCCGCATAATATTGCTGAAGATTGATAAACGCGGGCCGTCGATGGCCGTCTTCACCAAGCAGATTGAAGGTGTAGACGTGGTCGTCTTTCGAGAAGACTTTGCCGACGTTCCAAGACACGCCTTTCGCGACCATGGCGTCACCCAC
>JBBRGY010000515.1:0-2155 GCA_038223495.1 Burkholderiales bacterium
CAGCGTGTCGCGCGTTCCACTCAAACGGGCAATTTCTTTTTCAATCGCATCGACGCGCTTTTGCATCGGCTTGCGCGCATTGGCAACGCGCTGTCGCTCTTCCGCTTCGGCGCGCTTGTCGACCTTGCGCGACGGCGCTTCAGTCGTAATTTTACCGGCCACAGGTTTGCTGCGTTGCTCACGCAACCATATGCGATAGTCATCGAGATCGCCGTCAAACGTGCGCACCGTTTTATCCGCGACCAGCCACAGCTCATCGCAGCAAGCACGCAGAATGTGCCGGTCATGCGCAACGACGACGAGTGCGCCTTCATAGTCTTGCAACGCGAGCGTCAATGCCTGCCGCATCTCGATGTCCAGGTGGTTTGTCGGTTCGTCAAGCAGCAGCAAATTGGGTCGCTCGTACACCAGCATCGCGAGCACCAGTCGTGCTTTTTCACCGCCGGAGAATAGCCCCACCTTTTGACTCACACGATCACCACGAAAGTCAAAACCACCAAGAAAATTGCGTAGCTCCTGCTCGCGCGCACGGGGGTAGCCGCGCTTCTCCATGAGCTGCTGATCGAGCTGATCGATGTGCCACAAACACGATTCATCGGTGCGCAATTGCTCCAGCTGATGCTGCGCGAAGTACGCAATCTTCAAGTGCTGGCCTTCGATGCGCTCGCCCGCCATCGCTTTGAGTTCACCAGCAATCGCCTTCACCAGCGTTGATTTACCCGCACCGTTTTTGCCGAGCAAACCAATGCGTGAATTGGGCAACAGCGAAAAATTCACATTCTCCAGAATCGTCGTCGCGGACTCACCTTCGCCGTAGCCTAATTTCGTATCGGCAAACTTGAGCAGTTGTCGCGGTTCACCTTCGGGTTTTTTGAACGCAAACGTGAACGGTGAGTCGACGTGCGCCGCCGAGATGCGCTCTAGCTTTTCCAGCGCTTTCACGCGGCTTTGCGCCTGCGCGGCTTTGGTCGCCTTCGCCTTAAAGCGTGTGATGAACGATTCCAGGTGTTTGATCGTGCGCTGCTGTTTCTCAAACGCGCCCTGCTGCACCGATAACTCCACGGTGCGCTGATCTTCGAACGATGCGTAGTTGCCGGTGTAGAGCTTCAACTTCGCCGGTCCCGGTGCGGTCGTGTCGAAGAACAAAATTTGATCGGACACGCTGTCGATGAAATCGCGATCATGGGTAATCACCAACACGGTGCCCGCGTAGCGCGCCAGCCAGTCCTCCAGCCACATCACCGCCTCAAGATCCAGGTGGTTGGTAGGTTCGTCGAGCAGCAGCAAATCGCTGCGACACATCAGCGCCTGCGCCAGATTCAAACGCATGCGCCAACCGCCCGAAAACGTCGCCACCGCGCGGCCCTGCATCTCCTGCTCAAAGCCCAGCCCCGCGAGCAGTTCCGCCGCACGGGACGCCGCTGCGTAGCCGCCGATGTGCTCCAGATGCGCGTAGTGATGCGCGAGGATTTCGCCGTGTTTGACGACGTCGTCATTGGGATTGTCCGTTTCGGCGGCAAGCGCCGCCTCAGTTTCGCGCAGCTCCACGTCACCATCCAGCGCGTATTCCAGCGCTGTGCGATCAGAAGGCGGCGTCTCCTGCGCCACATGCGCGATGATCCAGCCATTAGGCATCGAAATATCGCCGCGCTCGGCGTGCAGCAAGCCTCGCAGCGCGGCGAACAGAGTCGATTTGCCAGCGCCGTTGGCACCGACGATGCCAACCTTGCGGCCGGGGTTGATGGTGATGTTGGCGCGGTCAATCAGCGGCAGCGAGCCGCGGGCGAGCGTGAGGTCAATTAAACGAAGCATGGGTGTATTTTGCCGTGGCGACGGCAAGTCGCTCGGGGCTTGGCCCCGGAACCCCGAATTTCTGCCGCTCGTCTCCCCATCCGTCATTCCCGCGAATACTGGAATCCAGCTCGTGATCCAGCGCGCAGCGCACGTTGCCGTTCGTGGCGAGCCCCGTCGAACCATGGACGCGGAGCCACCAGCGCGCTCATGCCGCGCGGGACAGTAACTTTCTTTTGCTTCGCCAAAAGCAAGTCACCAAAGAAAAGGCGACCCCGACATTCGCCCTGATCCGAGATTTGAAGCGAAAACGTCGCGCGGTCCGGAACTCGCTACGCTCAAACAACGGACCGCTTCATCGACG
>JBBRGY010000516.1:0-2113 GCA_038223495.1 Burkholderiales bacterium
GGTTTTAGGGCCGAGCGCGACGACGAAAGCATCGGCCTTGAGTGGGCTGTTTGCCGTGTGAATTTCGTAGGTTCGACCGCGTTGCGTGAGGCGCGCCGACACGGCTTCGTTCCACACAAATTTGACGCCACGGTCCGCGAGCCACGCAGCTAGAACCCGGGTAAATGCGCGCGAATCGCCCTGCGCATCGCTCACCGCGAGCGTGCCACCGACGACGGTTGATGAAGAAAGCGACGGCTCCAATTCGAGCACCTCATTGCGCGAAAGAATTCCCATCTCGTATCCGTGCGCGCCGACCAGCGCAGCGCGCGCACGAGCAGCCGTCATGGTGGCGTCACTGCGACAAACATAGAGCAAACCATCACGCTGATAGCCGCAATCGACGCCGGTTTCTTGCAGTGTTGCTTCGAGTTCGGTCTGGCAAAAACGCGCGAATGAAAGCTTTGCGCGCGTGAGGCGTTCGTAGTCGCGTGCATTCGCATACGACATGAACTCGCGCCCCCAACGCCACAGTGCGGGATCAACTGGCTTGGTGATGCGCCTCGGCGCGGATGAGTCAGTCAGCGCGCGCCACACGGTTTTACCAGCCGTTGGCGTGGGCCACGGCAGCGCTCGCGATGATGAGATTAAGCACGCGTTGGCATAACTCGTGACGCTCGCCGATTGCGCCTGTTCATCAATGACTTCGACTTCGTGGCCGTCGCGCCAGAGGTAGTAGGCCGTTGCGACGCCGATGAGGCCCGCACCGAGGACGACGACTTTCACGACGCTCGTTTCGCAACGTTGGGGACACGGTCGCTGCCGACCAAACGCACCCTGCTAACGCAAGGGCACCGGGTGCCCACCCTACGTCTCAAACGTCGCCGTAACAGGCGCATGATCCGACGGCTTCTCGCCTTTGCGCTCGTTGCGATCAATCACGCAAGCGGTGCACGTGTCAGCGACGGCTGGCGACGCGAGGATGTGATCGATGCGCATACCGAGATTTTTCGGGAAGCCGAGCATGCGGTAATCCCACCACGTAAAAGTCTTCGGTGGATGATCGAATTTGCGAAAACAATCGACCAGCCCAAGGCTGACCCAGTGCTCATACGCGGCACGTTCCTTATCGGTACAAAGCACCTGCCCAGCCCAGAGCGCAGGGTCATGCACGTCAGCGTCGGTCGGCGCAATATTGAAGTCGCCAACCACCACGAGTTTTTCGTATTTCGCCCGCTCTTCGGCCAGCCATGCGCTCACGCCATCAAGCCAGCGGAGTTTGTATTGATACTTATCCGAATCAACGCTCTGGCCATTGACCACGTACAGATCGATGACACGCAAATCACCGATTGTGACGGCGATGGCGCGGCACTGTTCATCGGTAAATCCCGGCACACCCATCACCACATCGGTGAATTCGGGCAACGAATTTTTCGCAAGAATCGCCACGCCGTTGTAGGTTTTTTGACCATACACGGCGGCGCGATAGCCAAGCGCTTCAAATGTTTCGTGCGGAAATTTATGCGTTTCGAGCTTCAGTTCCTGGAGGCACAAAACGTCCGATTGATTAGCCCTTAGCCAAGTCTCAGCCCGCGCGAGACGAGCAGTCAGTGAATTGACATTCCATGTCGTAATCTTCAACGTCACAACAGAAACTACCCTTTAGACGACGCTGCTTTTGCCTTATCGGCATCAGAGCCTGCGCCAGCTTTTGGCGCAGGCGGATCCATGCCAGCACGATCCTCGACTGGCTTTGGCTTTGAGAAGGGCGGTGTCTTTGGATAACCCGCCGCGTCGAGTGCGCTGGACCACGCCGATTCGCTCCAGCCCGACAGACGCTTTTCGCCAATCTTGATGACGGGAACGACCGTGCCGCCCGTTTCTTCTTTGAACTTTTTGTTCAGTTCGATGGTTCGTGTGGGATCCACAACGGTGTGCGGAATACCGCGTTTGTTGAGATACGCCTTCGCAGCGTCGCAGGATTCGCCGCATTCACTCAAATAAACCGTGACCGGATTTTTCTTTTGCGCGTCTTGCGCGACGAGCGAAAGCTCATTGTTCTGAATTGAGCTGCCGCTGACGTTCTTTTCCTCCACGCCTTTGGTGCCGGCGGGTGGCGGTTGGTCGGAAT
>JBBRGY010000517.1:0-2061 GCA_038223495.1 Burkholderiales bacterium
CGGATTACCAACCGCATCTCGATTGAAGAATCGCTGCCCGCGCCGGGTCAAGCTGCTATTGGCATCGAAATCGTGAGCGATGACGAAGACACTGCCGAAATCGTCTCTGAGCTTGATCATGCGCCGACCGCGATTGCCTGCATCGCCGAGCGCATGGTGAGCCGTTTGCTGGGCGGGAGTTGTGAGCTGCCGTTGGCTGCCTACGCTGATTTTGTGGATGGCGACAAGCCGCTGCGGTTGCGTGCGTTTGTGGGGAATCTGGACGGCAGCGTTTATTTGACTGCCGAGGCGTTTGGCACGCCCGACGCGCCTGAAGCGCTTGGTGAAATCGTGGCCGACAAGCTCCGGGTGCAAGGGGCTGACAAGATCATCGCCGAACTAAAAAACCTGTGACATGAGTTTGGATTTTCATCTGGGCGCGACGAAGGCGGAGCCTAGCGGGCCGCTTTCTGCGGTGAACGTTCTGATCACACGACCGGTGATGCCCGCCTCACGTACCGCCACGCGCGTGGCAGCGCTTGGTGCGACGCCGTTGATTTTTCCAACGCTCATCATCGAGCAGCCGGCTGATAGCGCGCCATTAAAAGCTGCGCTGGGCAATATTGGTGACTATTACGCTGCACTATTCGTGAGCCCGAGCGCCGCTGAAATGGCGCTCGCTCCGATGTCGTCGACGCCATTTAGATTACCTGCGTCGTTGCACGTCTTTGCGCCCGGCCCTGGAACGGCGGAAGAACTTTCACGGTTAGGCGTTGAGCGCGTTGAAATGCCGGAGGCGTCGTTTGACAGTGAAGGATTACTTGCGCTGCCATTGATGCAAGCCACCGCGGTTAAAGGCCGGCGCATCGTGATTTTTCGTGGCAATGATGGACGTGAACTGTTGCGTGAGGAATTGGTGAAGCGCGGCGCAACGGTGGACGCGATTACGGCGTATCACCGACGTGCGCCGGCTACCCCGGCGACGGGTTTGCTGGAGCTGCTGCGCGTTAAAAAAATTAACGCAATCTCCGCGATGAGCAGCGATGCAATCACTAACCTCGTGCCGCTTGTTCCCGCCGCGGAGCGCGAGCAAATTCTGTTTGCGATTGCCGTTTATGCCAGCCATGCGCGCATCGTCGAGAGCGCCCGTGCGCTTGGTTTCCGAAACGTCATCGAGACGCAGGCGGGCGATGCTGGCCTAATTACGTCGTTACTTGGCCGTGCGAGCCCTTTGTAGGAGCGGCGAAAGCCGCGAAACGCGTTCATCCACCTATTCGCGGCTCGCACCGCTCCTACACCGACTGCTATCTGAACGAAGAACACCATGTCCAAACCCGAAATCGTCGCCATCGCCCCAATGCCCGGTTTCCTGGCCAAACCGTTGCACGAAAACTTCACGGTGCATGATCTGCATGGCGCAGCCGACGCTGAAGCGCGCCGGGCGCTGATCGCAAAGATCGCACCGACCACGCGAGGCATGGTCGCATTCGGCGGATCGCAGTTGGCACCCGATCAGCTGGCAAATTTTCCGCATCTGGAAGTCATCAGCGTGATGGGTGTCGGCTATGACGGCATGCCGCTGACCGCCTGTGCAGAGGCAAAAGTGAAAGTGACGAACACACCGGACGTGCTGAATGACGAAGTCGCTGACACGGCCGTCGCGCTCACGCTCATGACCTGCCGCCAATTCGTGGACGCGCAAAAATTCGTCGAAGGCGGCAAGTGGCTCAAAGGCCAATATCCACTCCAGCATTCGCTGTGGAATAAGACCGTCGGGATCATCGGGCTCGGCCGTATCGGCAAGGAAATCGCTGACCGGCTGCGTGCGCACAAGATGGCCATCGCGTATTTCGGACGCAACAAGCAGGACGTCCCTTACACCTATTACGGCAATCTGGTCGAGATGGCCGGCGACGTTGACGTGCTGATCGCGATTACGCCAGGCGGTGCAGCGACCAAACACATGGTGAACGCTGAAGTGCTTGAAGCGCTTGGCCCGACCGGATTTTTTGTCAACGTCGCGCGCGGCAGCGTGGTCGATGAAGTGGCGCTGGTCGCAGCGATTGAGAGCGGTCGCATCGC
>JBBRGY010000518.1:0-2053 GCA_038223495.1 Burkholderiales bacterium
ATGAACCGGTCAAGCTGCGCCTCGGGGAGTGGATAAGTCCCTTCCTGCTCGATTGGATTTTGGGTCGCCAGCACAAAAAATGGCGACTCAAGTTGATAAGTCCGTCCCGCCACCGTGACGCGCTTTTCCTGCATCGCTTCCAGCAACGCGGCCTGGGTTTTGGGCGGCGTGCGATTGATTTCGTCAGCCAGTAGCAATTGCGTGAAAAGCGGCCCCGGCACAAATCGAAATGCACGTTTGCCGTCGTCGGTTTCCTCGAGAATTTCCGAGCCGGTGATGTCGCTCGGCATCAGGTCGGGGGTGAATTGAATGCGGCGAAAATCGAGGTCGAGAATTTCTCCCAACGTTTTAACCAAAAGCGTTTTAGCCAGCCCGGGCACGCCGATCATCAGGCAATGCCCGCGCGCCAGCAGCGCGACGAACAGATCGCGAATGATCTGCTCCTGACCGATAATACGCTTGCTCAATTCTCGCGCGACTTCCTCGTAAAGTTGTTTCGTTTGGCGGAGGAGTTCGATTTCCTCACTGCTCAGTTCGGTGGTGGTTGCGATGGCGGTGTCTGGCATAGTTTTCTTTATAGTGAGTCTCGTTCGATTTGCTGGCTCCATTCACGGAGCGCGGCTCGAACTGCGGGATAATCTTTCGACGAAATGCGCGGTTGATTGACCTCGCAAGTTGCCGTGCGGGTCATGGTTTGCGCGTCCGCTTGATGGCGAATCGTCAATTTTTCTCCTGCGACTTCGCGCACAAAGTCTGCCGGTTTTGTGGACGCCTTCACTGAAGTCCAGCGCACGACCTGCTCGTAGCGAACCGGCTGACCGTCGTTAATTTCCAGCGGACGATCACGTTCCAAAGGCGCGAAGGCGTCGATCCATTTCAAACTCGCCAACGGTCGCGCGTTGACCGCAGTTTCAACCAGGCAATGCAGCGACATCGGCAACTTCAAATCTTTTGGATCGGACGTTACGATTTGTGAATAATCAGCCCACGGGAGCATTTCCGACAAATGCTGGGTAAGCACAAAGCGGCGTTGCAGCGGCGTCAGCGAGCCGAGTTCCTGCCGCTTCCCGTAATCAGCAAGTCCCGTCCATTTCTGATCGAGCTGACCTCGCACTTTTCCGCTGGCATCCTGATCGAAAGTCCATTCATCGCGAATCGTGGTGACGGTGGCGTTCGTGACGGTTTTAAAACTCGCGCCTTTTCCTTCAAAAACGAGCGCGGAGCGACCGAGATTGCCGGGGGCGATCGTGCCGAATGGCGTCGTGGTGTCTGTGCTGTCGAGCCAGAGATTGCCGGCCTTTTCCGTCGCGCCGGGGACAAACGCAATCGCGTGATTAAATTGCCAACCGGGGAACGCCGGGTCAGTCGAAGCCCCGCGATTAATCAGCACAAAATTCGCGGGAATTTCCATGGAGCGCAGCAGCGCGACCAGTAAGTTCGCCTTGTCTTTGCAATCGCCGTAACGCTGGTACAACACCGCCTCTGGCGTGCGCGGGCGAAAGGCGTGAATACCGAATTCGATGGCGATGTAGCGCAGCGCGGAGACGAATTCAAACGCCGCTTTCGTTTTTCCCTCGCGGGTTTTATTCGCCGCTGCGATCTCCGCACCTTTTTGTTTTACCGCCGCGCTGGTCTCCCCCGACTTGCTGGAAACGCGATAAAACCAATCAATGAATCCATCCCACGAATCGAGCGAACTGATGCCCAGCCACGCGACGAGATCGCGCCGGGGCGGGTCGAGCGGCAGCGGTTCGAAAGCCGCCAGTTTGGTAAAATTCCATGTCAGCACTTTCGAGTGTTCCGTCTCGCTCGTTTCCGGCTGGGCCTCGATGTTTCTGAGAATATGATGAAATTTCTGCGCCTTCGGCAGGTTGAGCGTCACGGTGCTTTGCAGGACGGGAATCGTGCGTTGCAATTCGAGTTCCTGATAAAATTCCGGTTGTTGGGTTTGCGCGTGCCGTTCGGTGCGAGTGACAATTTCCACGATCGCGCCCGCCTGCGCCTGCGGGAAGAGCACATTCGTCGCGGACGGCAAACCAATCTCACGATTGCC
>JBBRGY010000519.1:0-1978 GCA_038223495.1 Burkholderiales bacterium
AGAATATGGGTTCGGTGTGGTGACGAAATAGTCCAGAAGCGAGCGCCATTCTGCTTTGCTCCAGTCACGGGAAACAATTCGCGACGCCTTGTCTTCAAACGGCATCGGTGTGCCCTCAGCGAAACACGGCATGCCGTAGGGCACATTCAGAAGCGAAGAATTTAAGGTATCGAACGCCGTTTCGTCAGTCCATTGAACCACGGCGCCCGGACTCGTTGCCAACGGAGCGATGGCAGCCGTGCCGTCATCCGCGTCGCCTACCCAGACGCCGCGCACCATGAGATAGGGATACATCGGTGCAGGCGGCAACGGCAGCCCGCCCTGAATTCCCGGTTGGTAGCAGAGCGATACCTGAATGTTCAAGTTGGGCGACGCGGCGGTGCGCATGTACTGCTGTTGCAACAGCAGCAGCGCTGCGGTGGCGTTCTCAATCTCTTGCTCGTTGCTGAGCGGCCAGATGATGGCCCAGCCAAACACGTTGCCCAGCGGGCGCAGCCGATACGTGACAGTGAGCAGGACGCCGAAGTTACCGCCTGTGCCGCCACGCATCGCCCACCATAGGTCCGCGTTCTGGCGCGCGGTTGCTGTCACAATGCTGCCGTCGGCAAGCATGACGCGCATGGATTCCACGTTGTCGCAATTCATGCCGTAAGTGACTGAGGTGAAGCCATAGCCGCCGCCCTGCACGTAGCCGCCAATGCAAACGTCGTCGCACTCGCCACCCGGAACATGCAATCCATACGGCGCTAACGCGGCGCGGAAATTGCCAAAATTACAGCCGCAGCCTACGGTCGCCGCAGGCATTTGTGGGTGGATATAAATGCCGCTCAGCTTGCTGACGTCTATTAATACGCCAGAACCCGCCGAAAAGCCCGCCGTGCAGTGCCCGCCAGAGCGCACAGTGAAAGGCGCGGTGCCTTGTTGAGCGAGTTGCAGGGCGACGGCCACGTCGCTCTCGACCAGGCAATAGACAATCATCGATGGGTAGGCGTCAAACAGCGGATTGAACAGCTTGCGATCCGCGTTGTATCTGGGATCATCTGGGAGAACGATGTAACCCTGAAGCTGCGCTTGTGCAGCTTTGACCTGCGCCCGCGTTAACCCAAAACGGGAAAAATCATTGTCAGGACGACTGTCCCAATCCAAAAAGCGAACGCGATCCTGAGTTCGTTTTGCCGAATAATTGTGTGCCATCGCTTGCTCGTATTGGGAAAAGTCCGGAAAATAGATTGTATGGTTACAAGTTGCCCACTGCATACGTCTGGCGGTCGCGAAATGCGCGTACCATCGGTGCTATCGTCTTCGCGTCGGCACCTCACATGACTCCACCGCTCGAACTGACGCAGCCCTCCGATATGTCGCCTCCTTTGCAGTTGCTGTCCATTGCCCATCTCGTGCCGTCGGAGATCCTGGTGCATGCGTTGGATCGGTCGCTCGGTGCCAGCGTGTCTCTGATTGACCGGTATATGAGATTCGTGTACGTCAACGAGGCGTTTGCCAGATCGTTTGCCACAACTCCGGAGGCGTTACTTGGCGAGTCGCTGTTCGCACTTTATGGGCCTGACCACGCTACTGAGTTCAAGCCCTACGTCGACCGCGCGATGGCGGGCGAAACCGTCACTTACGAGCGTCGATCCAAAGTGGCGAAGAGCGATGGGATCTGGTTCACCGTTGCGCTGACGCCCTGGCGCGATTCGGCCGGAGTGGTCATCGGCCTGATGTCGTGCTCTATGAAGGTACACGAGCTCAAGCTATCTTCAGATGCTTTGCGTGCTGCGAATGAGCGGCTGTCGTCGCATATGGATAACAGTCCACTGACTGTATTTGAACTCGATGAAAATCTGCGTGTCGCACGCTGCTCGTCCCGCGTATCCGCCATGCTCGGACTAGATCCAACTGCGCTCGTCGGCCACCCGCTTTTTAGTGTGCCAACCATTGCCAATGGAAACGAGTCGTTGATAGCTGCCTTTGCCCGTCT
>JBBRGY010000520.1:0-1943 GCA_038223495.1 Burkholderiales bacterium
TGAGCGTCGCAACACCCAGTACGTTACCGAAAATTCTTGCTGGTCCGCGCGTGGAGCGCCGCCGTGTGCTCGTGAATGGCAGCCCAAACTGGGGAACCGTTGATGCCGATGGCGTCGCCTTGATTCTTGATGACGGTCGCACCGTGGCGCTCGATAGCGTGCAGCATCTAGCGCCTTGCGAGCCAACGAAGATCATCTGCGTGCATCTGTCGTACAGCTCGCGCGGCGTCGAAACTCGCAACAATCCGGTGCCGACGCCAACGCCGACGTATTTCACCAAGCCTCCTACCGCGATCAATTTTCACGGTGGCGAAATGGTGAAGCCCGCCGATTGTCAGTACCTGAATTACGAGGGCGAATACGCGGTCGTCATCGGCAAAATTTGCCGCAACATCACGCCGGACGAAGCGTGGGATTACATGCTCGGATTCGCGCCGGCACTCGACATGGGCTTGCAGGACTTTCGTGACACCGATCAGGGGTCGATGCTGCGCGTAAAGGGCGCCGATGGCATGCTGCCGATTGGGCCGGGTATCGTGAGTGGCGTCAATATTCTGGAGCAGACTTTGCGCACGTATCGAAACGGCTTGCTCGTTCAAGACGCCCACATTGGCGATGAGATGATTTGGGGGCCGCATTACATGGTGGCCGACATTGCACGCCACATGACGCTCATGCCCGGCGACGTGATCCTCACCGGTACGCCGTGTCATTCGCGCTCAGTCGACGTGGGCGATCTTGTGGAAGTAGAAATTACTGGCCTTGGGCGATTGTCGAGCAGGGTCGTGGCGGGACTCGTGCCGCGCGCCTCCGCTTTGGGCGTGGGTCATCAACCGACCGATAGCCCCGAGGTGCGTCGCGTCGCGCTCGGGTTTGATGATCGCGTGCCGCAGCACTTCAAGGACAACTATGTTGCCGCTGCAAACGACAAGAACGCGAGCTAACTATGGCGCTATCGATACAGACGATTGACGCGCTTGCAGCGGAGTTGGATCGGGCCGAGCAAACGCGCGTACCTGTCGAGCAATTTTCGCGTCGTTATCCGGAGATGACGGTCGACGATGGTTATGCGATTCAAAAAGCTTGGGTCGCGATTAAGTGCGCTGCCGGTCGAAAGATCGTGGGTCACAAGATTGGTTTGACGTCGCGTGCGATGCAAATGGCGGCGCAAATCACCGAGCCTGACTTTGGGGCGCTGCTCGATGACATGGTGTTTGCGGCGGGTGAAATCCCGTTCACGCGGTTCATTGCGCCGATGGTGGAGGTTGAGCTGGCGTTTGTTCTCAACCGTGAACTTTCTGGGCCGAACGTGACGCTCGAAGCCGTGATGGCGGCGACAGACTACGTCGTGCCCGCTATCGAAATCATCGACGCCCGTATCGAACGACAAGATCGAACCACGAAGCAGATGCGCCGCGTGTTCGATACGATTTCTGATAACGCGGCGAACGCCGGTATCGTGCTCGGCGCAAGGCGCGTGAAGCCAGACGCGCTCGATTTGCGCTGGACGGGCGCCATCATGTCGAAGAACGGCGTCGTTGAAGAAACGGGCCTTGCGGCGGGTGTGCTCGGGCATCCGGCGATTGGCATCGCATGGCTTGCCAACAAGCTATCGGTTCATGGTGAATCGCTGATTCCTGGTGAGATTTTGCTTGCGGGATCGTTCACGAGACCCGTGTTGGCCGTGGCGGGCGACGACTTTAGCGTTGACTATGGTGCTGCGCTCGGCTGCATTGATTTTCGGTTTGTTTAGAAGGTAGTTGTGATGAAAGTTTGTGTGGTTGGAGCGGGCGCAATTGGCGGCTGGATGGGCGTGAAGCTTGCGCAGGCAGGGCATGAGGTCAGCGTGCTCGCGCGCGGTGCGACGCTGGCGGCGATTCAGCAAAATGGCTTACAACTCATTGAAGGCGGCGCGACGTCGAGCGTGTCGGTGACGGCTGCTG
>JBBRGY010000521.1:0-1867 GCA_038223495.1 Burkholderiales bacterium
CGCGTCTGCCGCCGCTCCCGCTGAAATTTCAGCTCGTTTTCGATCAACAAATTTTGATCGGCCGTCACAAATGGCCGCACTGAACGCGAAGTCGCCAGCGTCCACGCGGGACCGCGCTTATTGCTGATACGTGTGCGGAAGCTGCCGCTTGCCTTGTGCAATCGCCCCAGCTCGCAGCCCACCGCCGCGCAGTGAAGCGCGGAAGGTTGCATGTTGGGACGACCGGAGATGCGCTCTGTGAGCGCGGCGGGCCGACCGTTGAGAATCGAAAACAATCCACCCGTACGATCAGCCACGGGTGCAGGCACCGCGACGCCAGACTTTGCCAAATGCGCTGTGAAGTTCAGATAGAACGGCAGGTCTTCTGCAGGAATGCGCTCAAACAGCGTGAGTACGAATTCGCCCTCAGCGGTGCTCAGAAAATAATTGGTGTTCTCGATCCCTTCTGAGATTGGGGTCAAAGTGCGCACGCTGCCCACAGAAAATCGCGTCAGCCACGCAGACACTTCGCTCTCGGTAACTCGGGTGAAAACTGACATGCAGACCGGTAAAGAAATCGTGTTGGAGACGCAGAGCCCAAAGGGGCTTGCAGGTTACAGCCGACGCGGAACGCTCAAAAACTAGAAGCGGAACAATTCCCAGAGCGAAGGCGAAAGGCGTTTGCCGCCATTACTCGGCTGGCGATCTGAACGACCGACATCTGGATCGACCACCATGTAGCCCTTCGCACCGCCCACGCTGACGCTGGCGGTTGCAAGTCGGCCCTGAATGCGCTCTTCGTTCACAATAACCGAGCGCTCTGATCGCCCCGGATTACTCGCGCCAGTGACGCCAGCGGAGGTGCTAATGATCACTTTTTCTGGCGCCAACTGCGGCGCACCGTCAGGAACTTCGGTCTGCGACGGCACGGCGACAGGCACTTTTACAGGAGCCGCTGGCGCTGCAGCAGACTGAGCAAAAACCGAAGTGGACAGCACTAAACCCGCAATCGCTGCCGATGCAGAAATTGGTGAGGGAATGCGAAACATAAATGCGTTCATAGTGTCCCCATTGTAACCGCCGCAAGTGTCAGGTTGCGATCCTCACGCGGGTCGAACGGACGTCAGCTTACAACCGCCAGCAATGCGCTCGCCTGCGCCGCAATGCCCTCGCCACGCCCGGTGAAACCCAGTTGTTCGGTGGTCGTGGCCTTCACGTTGATTGCGCCGATGGCAACGCCACAGTCAACGGCGATATTCGCCCGCATTTGCGCGATGTGCGGTGCCATTTTTGGGGCTTGCGCGATGACAGTGGCATCAATGTTGCCAACTTGCCAGCCCGCGTCTCGCACACGCTGCACGACAGTGCGCAGCAAAGTGCGGCTATCTGCGCCCTTATAGGTCGCATCGCTATCGGGAAAATGCTCGCCGATATCGCCCAGCGCCGCAGCACCAAGCAACGCATCGGCAATCGCGTGCAACAACACGTCGGCGTCCGAATGTCCGAGCAAGCCGCGCTCATAAGGAATGGACACGCCGCCGATGATGAGCGCGCGACCGGCCACCAATTGATGAACGTCAAACCCGGTTCCAACGCGAAAAGGCACCATGCTTACTTTCCTCCTCGCGCCAAATAAAATTCGGCCAGTTCGGCGTCTTCCGGCAGTGTGATTTTGATGTTGCGTGCGCTGCCTGCGACCAGCAGTGGCGTCATGCCCAGAGCTTCAATCGCCTGGGATTCGTCGGTTACATCAGGCGAGGCGTTTAGCGCATGAACTAACGTTTCGTAGCGAAACATTTGCGGAGTTTGCGCACGCCACATGTTTTCCCGAGAAATGGTTTCGGCAATTTCGTTCGCGGCTGTGCCACGTTTGAGCGTATCGGCAACG
>JBBRGY010000522.1:0-1863 GCA_038223495.1 Burkholderiales bacterium
GCAGCGGTTGCAGGGCGATATGTTGATACGTTTGCGGCGTGGACCTGAGGCGCTCGTCGTGTCCGACGAAATACTCCCTGCGGTGAAAAAGCAGTTCGGTCCATCAAGCCAGCAGTACGCAGAATTTTTGGTCAGTCGCCAAAGCATTCTCGGCGACGCCGGTCGATTCGAAGAAGCCACCCGCTCATTGGCGGAAGGGACGGCCATCCTCTTGCGACTGTCGCCTGACGACGTGCGTGAGCGTGTCAATCTGGCCAATAGCGCAGCCATTTTGTACACCAAACGCGGCAGGTTCCGCGATGCGCTCGCAGCGCTCGCCGTGCATGAAAAAGACTTTCCTCTAGCGGCAAAACAAAATGCCGCTGCGCCGCGCGACCTGCTCATCATTCGCCACACACTTGAACAGATTCGACTGCGCCTCGGGCTATACGACGGTGCCGAAGCGCGGCTCAACTCGATTGTTGATGACGGCAAGGTTTTGCTGGGCACCAACAATAAACTCTCCAGCAATGCGCAAAGTCTTATAAACACGCTAGCTTTCGAGACCGCTCAGTTTTCCAGATGTTTGACGCAGGCGCGCGCGCTTGCGATGGCGCTCAAACAACAGGCCGGGGTCGCGCCGATTGATACAGTGATCGCCGATCTCGAACTGCTATTGATTGAGCTTCAGTCAGGGCAAAAGCCGGAGCCGCCGGCACGCGCGCAAATCAGTGCGATCTTGCAGACTATCGAAAAATCAATGCCCGCACCCAGCACCTATCGATCCGTGCTGTACCGCATGGTCACTGACGTCGCGGTGTTCGCGGACGAACTCGACCTGGCTGACTCGGCCCTGCAAAGTGCACAAAGCGATCTCATCAAAGGCAATGTGAAGCAGCCCGAGCGGATTGCAAACGTCGAGCGCGCCGCAGCGCAACTGGCCTACGCCCATGGCGACGCTAAACACGCCGTTGAATTGCTCGGCACTCGCTTTCGGCTGATGAACGAAACCGCGGAGGGCGACACGCCGCGTCACGCGACGCTGTGGCTTCAGCGAGCGCTCTACGAAAGTCGCTTTGATCGGGACGCAGCAAAGAAGTCAGCACTAGTAGCCCGCGAAATGTTCAATCGCGCTGGCGGCACGCCGCCGCAGTTCACCGCGCTGCTGGCTTACGTCGATGCCCATGTGCAGGGTGATACGACCGCGATCCGCGTGGCAGAGGACGCGGTTGACAGGGCTTATATCCGGAGTCAAACCACGCCTTGGCGACTGCCCCATCTGCCTAGCTTGTAGCAGCTCAGCGCTTTAATGTCGGCGATTTAGCGCCTTTACGTCTATTCCTTACTTCCATCATCAAGATGGCAAAGGAATGACTCCATGAACTACCCGCAACGAACGCTCCGGCCGTCAATTTTCCGCTGGCTCGCCGCGTTTTTTTCGCTATGCGTCGCAACGCAGGTCATCGCCGTGCCCGGCGATCTTGACACAACCTTTGACACTGACGGAATCGTGACTTTCGTCCCACCGGGGTCAACGCAACAGTACACGTCTGGCCGCGCGGTATTAACCGCAGATCAAAAAATAGTGGTGGCTTCGGTTTGCCTTCAGGGCGGCGTCACAGGGTTTTGTCTGACCCGCTTCAACACCAACGGTAGCGTCGACACCACCTTTGGCACGTTAGGCGTTGCCTTTGGCCCCGCTGGCGTCGACAAAAAAATTCGTGGTGTCACCGGGCTCGACATCGATCCGAATACTCAAGCGCTAGTGATCGCGGGCACATGCCGACCCGTGCCCAACGACACGGACGGCTTTTGCGTGACACGATTTAGCGCAGCGGGCGTGCACGACGCCAGCTTCGGCAGCTATTCCCCATTGGCATCGAC
>JBBRGY010000523.1:0-1815 GCA_038223495.1 Burkholderiales bacterium
GGTTGAGGCCACCGGTCTCACCCAAAGCGCTGTGTCGCGTCACCTCTCGAGCTTGTACCTATCGTCCGTAGCCTCGCGACGCAAAGTCGGCGCGCAGGCGCTCTACCAGATCACTGACCGCACGCTCACCGACATCTGCCGTACCGCGTGCGTGAGCCTGGTTTCGCGCGAGAGCGACGAGTTAATGGCTGCCACTGCGTTGCAATCGCAGGCCGCGCATTTCATGCCAGCCGAATTAAACGAATCAGCCGAAACCATTGAGCCCGCCGAGGTCTCCGTATGAGTAGTACCCGCTTAGGACGTCTGCAAAAGGCCCCGGAGTTTTTGCTGACGCGCGACGCGATGAGTCTGTCGCGCGATGATCGCCGCAGTTTTTTGCGCAAGGCTTTTTTAGCGGCGGGCGCAACGTCGGTCGCAGTATCGGCACCACGAGCGTTCGCACAAGTGATTGGGGAAGGTGATCCCGCCATCCTCAATCTGCCCGCCCACACCAAAGGCCTCGGCCAACCGGTGGCCGCGCGTCCGTACGGACTGCCGTCCAAGTATGAGGAAAACCTGCAACGCCGCGAATCGCCCGGACTCACGCGTGTGGGCGCAGCGAGTGTGAGCTTCGCTCCGCTGCAAGGATTTTTCGGCATCATCACGCCGAGCGGTTTGCACTTCGAACGCCACCATCAGGGCTGGTGGGACATCGATCCGTCGCAGCATCGCTTCATGATCAACGGCCTCGTGAAAAACCCCAAGGTTTACACGATGGATGACCTGATGCGCATGCCCTCAGTGTCGCGAATGCATTTCATTGAATGTGGCGCAAATACCGGCATGGAATGGGGCAACGTGGCCGTGCCAACGGTGCAGTACACGCACGGCATGTTGTCGTGCTGCGAGTTCACGGGCGTGCCGCTGAAGTGGCTGCTTGACGACTGCGGCATCGACATGAAAAAAGCCAAGTTCGTCCTCGCCGAAGGTGCCGACGGCAGCAGCATGACGCGCACCATCAATCTCTCCAACGCGCTCGATGATGTGATCGTTGCCTACGGCATGAACGGCGAAATGCTGCGTCCCGAAAACGGCTACCCGCTGCGTTTGGTCGTGCCCGGCGTGCAGGGCGTGTCGTGGGTTAAATATCTGCGCCGTATTGAAGTGGGTGATGAGCCGTACGCGACAAAAGACGAATCGCTGCATTACGTTGATCTGATGCCGGATGGACAACATCGGCAATACACCAGCATTCAGGAAGTTAAAAGCGTCATCACCTCGCCGTCGGCCGGACAAGTGCTGCTCGACAAGGGGTTTTTCAACATCACCGGTATCGCCTGGAGCGGTCGCGGCAAGATCAAGAAGGTTGATGTTTCGGTGGATGGTGGCAAAAACTGGAAAGTGGCGCGACTCGAAACGCCAGTTCTCGACAAGTGCCTCTCTCGTTTCAATCTCGACTGGACGTGGGATGGCAGCGACGCGATTCTGATGTCGCGTGCCACCGACTCAACAGGGCAAATACAGGCTTCCATTTCCGAAATGCGCAAGGTGCGCGGCACGCGGTCGATTTATCACAACAACGCAATACAAAGCTGGCTCGTTTCGGCAAACGGGGAGGTCAGCAATGTTCAGCTCGCTTAATCGCTTGGCGCTGCGCAGCGCCGCACTTTGCATCACATTTGCATGTGCAGCGGGACTCTCGGCGCATGCCGAATCACCGTCGCTCGGAAAGCTTGGACGCACAGCCACACCTGCAGAAATCAAGGCGTGGGACATTGACGTGCGCCCCGATTTTGCAGGGCTTCCCAACGGTTCGGGAACTGTGGCGCGTGGCCA
>JBBRGY010000524.1:0-1804 GCA_038223495.1 Burkholderiales bacterium
GTAAAGATCACCTACCGACACGTTGTTCGCCGCATCGACACCGAATAGCGTTCGCTGAAACGCGTTGCTCACGGCCTGTTTTCGAAGCTCGCGAATACGCGCCTCAAGCACATTACGAATCAGGAACTTCTGCAAATTAACGCGCGCCAACGTAAATGCGTCACGCTTCAACAATTCGCCCAGCCAGCCCGACACAAACGCCTGTTTGCTGACGTGGGTTAGCGACGCTTCCGGAAGATTCCAACACAACCACGTTGCCAGCTTGACACCGTCCCAGTGCTCGGGTTGATATACAAGCCCTAAATCACGCTGCAAGTCCGGCAGGAAGCGTGAGACCACACGCCCCGTCGCACCATCCATGTCAATTTCACCGCCCTCGGACGCCTTGAAACCCGCGCCCAGCGTAGTCAAATCGGCAGGCGTTGGTTGCTCGTCGTATTACGACAGATCCACGGAAACTCCAGAACATCTGGATCATCAAACAGTTGCAGCGTGCCCTGCACAGAGATCGCCATTTGCGGCACGCAAAACCGCACGCCTGTTTCTGCCGGTGTCTGAAAAAATTCAAGCGCAGTGGTGCGGCTAATCTCCGCGCCCGCCACAATCGCTGAGATTGCCACCAAAATCAGCCTCCCCCACAGGTCCGTTTGCCGCTCCATCGGGGGGGCGCGAGCGGAAGCGAAAGTTCCGGCACCGGCTCCAGCAATCGGAACGGCACATCCTTATGATGTTTGACGACGGCTTCTTTGCCGATCCAGTTCAAAGTGGGCACTACGTTCTATCCTCGTTCATGTCGCCGACTGCGCGGCGCGCAGCGTGCCCCAGATTGCGGGTCACGCGTGGGCTGCCGCAGCGAGTGTAATCATCTCATTGACCATCGGTTATTACTCACCCAAGAAACGTCTGGGCTTGCTGCAAAATCCGCCGCGGCAACGCGATTACATGGCAGCGCATCGACAGCCAAAATAACGAGTACAGCTATTGCTACAGAAGCGCCATTTCATGGGGGCTGACGGCGCATTTTTCTTTAAGTCGATTATCAAAAATAATAGTACCTATTCCCTATGCAATGGTACTTTCAGCAAAAAAGCTGTATGTCCGAGTGAGGCGTCAAGTATGCACAAAACGCACGATTCGCTTAAAATGAACGAATCGCACGAAACTATTGAAACCATCGAAACGGCTGATCACGATGCAAACCTTCACCGCCAACGAAGCCAAAACCCGATTTGGCGAATTTCTTGACTCCGCGCAGCGTGAGCCCGTGCGCGTGATGCGTCATGACCGCGTGGTGGGCGTGATGGTGAGCGCGCAGGATTACGAGGCAATGCGCGCGTTTTATGCCGACCGCTTGCAGCACACGTTGGACGCGACGGCGACGGCGGCGGCGCGCGCGGGTCTGACGTCTGAGGGCCTTGAAGCGCTGCTGGCGGATGAGCGTTGAGCGCGGAGCCCAGCGGCGGCGTGAACTCAGGCAAGGTCGTGCTCGATACGAACATATGGATCAGCGCCGCGCTGTCGCGGGATGGTGCGCCTGCGCGCGTGGTGCGCCGCGTGCTGGCCGACGGTTTGCCAGTGTTTTCGAGTGCCACGTTTGCTGAACTGGAGACGCGCCTGTGGCGACCCAAGTTTGATCGGTACCTGAGCATGGAAAGCCGCCGAAAAATTCTCTCAGACTTACAAAGCGCGGCGCATTGGGTGGATGTGCCGCCCAAGGTCACCGAGATTGGTTATTGTCGAGACTCCGATGACGACAAATTCATTCACGCTGCGCTGGCAGCCGACGCGCTCTGGCTGGTGACGG
>JBBRGY010000525.1:0-1787 GCA_038223495.1 Burkholderiales bacterium
CGACATTTACCGGCGCGCCCGCGCTCTTGGGGCAAATCAGCGCAGGCAAACTGCGCCCGCTGGCGGTGGGCTCGCATGAGCGCATGGTGTCACTTCCGAATGTGCCGACCGTCGCCGAGAGTGGCTACAAAGACTTTGAAACGTCGCAGTGGTACGGCATATTGGTACCCGCAAAAACGCCCAAAGCGATCGTCGACAAACTTAACGCCGCCGCCAATAACGCGCTGAAAAGCAACGGCATCACCGCAAAGTTTTCGAAAGACGACGCCCGCGGCGGTGGCGGTACGCCCGAGCAGTTCGCCGCCTTCATCAAGAAAGAGCAGACGACGTGGAAGCGAATTATTGAGAGGACAGGGCTGAAGATCGAGTAGCGAGCAGCGCTATTGCGCTAACCCGCCATCGCATCGAGTATCGGCTGCCGGTGATCGTCGTAGTCACCGTGATATGGCAGTGCTTTGAGGAACAGTTGCGGGTCGTTGGCGTTTAAGAGCGTAGCGTCGGAGAGCATTCGACGCCACGACTTGCCGCCCACTTGTCCGGTGAACAGCCCCAGCATATGGCGCGACACATCGCGCATTCGCGTTGGGTGCGAATTGCCTTTGGTCAATTCAATTTCGCGCTCGGTATAGGCCAGCATTTTTTCGACGATTGCTTCGCGCGTTGGAGCGAGCGTGCCGAACATCGCCTGCTCGGTTAAAGCTAACGAATAACTATCGTGATACGCGACGCGGCCGAGCATGACGCCATGAAACTGCTCGGCGAGATCGGCGCTTTGCGCGGGCGTCGTGATGCCGCCATTGAGCACAAAAGTCAGCGCAGGAAAATCCTCTCGCAACTGAGTCACTACTTCGTAACGCAGCGGCGGTATTTCACGATTGGCCTTGGGGCTTAAGCCTTTGAGCACCGCGTTGCGCGCATGCACGATGAACACGTTGCAACCTGCTGCGGCGACCGTGCCCACAAAATCGCGAACAAAGTCGTAGCTCTCGTCGTAGTCGAGCCCAATGCGATGTTTGACCGTCACCGGCACATGCGCGGGCACAACGTCGACCATCGCTTTCACGCAATCCGCGACGAGCGCTGGTTCCGCCATCAGGCACGCACCGAACGCGCCGCGCTGCACGCGCTCGGAGGGACAGCCACAGTTCAAATTGATCTCGTCGTAACCCCACTCCACGCCAATTTTTGCGGCCCGAGCAAGATCATCCCGCTCGCTACCGCCAAGTTGAAGCGCAACGGGGTGCTCAATCTCGCTGAACCGCAAATGACGTCTATGCTGCTCCTCGCCACCATAAATTAGCGGCCCCGTCGTCACCATCTCGGTGTAGAGCCGCGCGTTCGGCGACAACATACGAAACAGCACGCGGCAATGGCGATCCGACCAGTCCATCATCGGGGCGGTGGTTAAACGCCAAGGAGAGTGTGGCGTGCTTTGAGTCAGCGGAACGATTGTCATGCCGCTATTTTCTCAGGTAAGGCGATTGGGCAAAGCTGCGTCTTCGGGCGTTCAGTCGTTATTGAAACTTCGAAGAAGGGCGATGTTGTGGCCAGTTTTTCACTTCAGCTTTGTTCTGGAATGACTGTTTTATGGGGGCTAAGCCGCGATAAATCGATAGGTCGACTAACCGAATATATCGCATATGGCCCCTGTGTAACGGACGTTTCAGCAAAAAGCGGTTAGTGTCCGATGAGGTTGTTTAAGCCCGTGAAGGCGCGCACAAAATGCCCAGAAAAATGGGTCGCACATAAAGCTCCGGCGCGTTGTCGGGATTCGCGTTTGGCACCCA
>JBBRGY010000526.1:0-1759 GCA_038223495.1 Burkholderiales bacterium
GGGCAACATGACCGACAGCCAGCGCTGGAAGTTTGACGCAGATCGCAGTGGTCTGGCGCTGGTGTTTTCCGCAATTGGCTGCCATGCGCAGCATTTGGCTTGCAATGTCAGCGGTCGAAAAATCACAGCGGTGAGCGCGGACGTGGGCGCGCTGATGCCGGGTCGCACGGTGGTGGACACGATTCTTGCCAACCTGCGTTTTGACGCCGGTGCGCGCGGCCAATACACGATCACGCAGGCCGCTGCGGGCGGAGAGAATGATGTGCGAATTCGTGTCTACGGCGAGCGTGGTTTGATCGATTGGTCGCAGCGCGAAGCGGCGTATCTCAAGCTCAATATCGAAGGCGAAACCGCCCGCACCATCGGACGTGGTGACGTCACGCTGCCGCCCGAGATCGCAAAACTCAGCCGCACGCCACGCGGCCACCCCGAAGGCTTGCTCGAAGCGTTCGCCAACATTTATCGCGATGCCGCCGAGGCCGTGATCGCGCGGCGCAACGATCAGGTCGTCGCGTCAGTGCAATACCCGACGATTGCCGACGCCGTTCATACAATGGACTTCATTGAGGCGTGCATTGCGTCGAACGCCAACAACGGCGTCTGGACGAATTTGTAATTGGCAAGTTCGTCATCGAAAACGTGACGCGTGAACTAACCCATCTAACCTGAAAAAAGTGAGCCTGCAATGAACCCCGTCGATCCTGTGCAGCGACAGATGGATGCCTACAACGCGCACGACCTTGAGCGTTTCGTCGCCGAGTACACGGAAGATGTTCAGGTGTTCCGGCCACCCTCCGTGGTGCCGGTGTTGTCCGGCAAAAAGGCTTTTGCCGAACATTACGGCAAGAACCGATTCACCTTGCCAAAGCTCCACGCCGAGGTGGTCAATCGGATGGTCGTCGGGAACACCGTCGTCGATCATGAGCATGTCACTGGGTTGCAAGATGAGGTGGTGGAAGCAATCGCCGTCTATCAGATCACCGATGGGCTGATTAGCGCGGTCTGGTTCTACTAAATTTGCGCTGAAATTAGCGCTCGATTACTTATCAGCTTTCGTTTGTAACTACGTCTGAATCTGGGCTAAGCGCTTGTTTTGCTATAAGTCGATAATACGCATTATTTAGCGCCAGCCCCTATAAAACCGCGCTTCTGGCAAAATGCTGTATTGATAACAGCACCGCAGATCATCCATGACTCGCCGCCAACGGCGCGATTGGGATAATTACGGCTATGCAAAAAGAACAATTAATTGAATGGCTGACCGCGGGCATCAAGCGCGCGGGCCTGAGCGACACGGCCGTCCCGGCGCTGGAGCGCCCCAAACAAGCGGGTCACGGCGACTGGGCGACCAATATCGCGCTGCAACTGGCAAAGCCACTCGGCAAGAATCCACGCGAAGTGGCCGCCGCATTCAAGGCGGCCCTCGACGCCGCGCCGCATCCGCTGGTGTCAGAAATCAACATTGCCGGCCCCGGTTTCATCAACATTCGCCTGAATCCAGCCGCGAAGTTCGCAGTCGTTGCCGATGTATTAAAAGCGGGCGAAAAGTTTGGATTTGGCGACGCACGCAAAGGCGAAAAAGTCCTCGTCGAATTCGTCTCCGCGAACCCGACGGGCCCGCTGCACACGGGTCACGCCCGCCAAGCTGCGCTCGGTGACACGTTGTGCAATCTGCTTGAAACGCAGGGTTGCACGGTGCATCGCGAGTTCTATTACAACGACGCGGGTAACCAGATCGACAATCTGACGCGCTCGGTAC
>JBBRGY010000527.1:0-1751 GCA_038223495.1 Burkholderiales bacterium
TGCAACTGACGCTTCAACGCGTCCTTGTCATCGCCGGAAAATTCAACGAGCAGAATCGCGTCTGGTTGGCCCACAAGCGCAGTGAGCACGGTTGGCGCAAATGCCGGGTTCGACAGCGCCAGTTCAATCATCGTGCGATCAACCAACTCAACGGCGGTCGGACTGAGTTTGACGATGTGCTGTGCCGATTCCATCGCTTGGTGAAACGTCGGAAAGTTCACGACGCCGAGCACTTTTGCTTTCGGCAATGGACTTAGCGCGAGCGTAAGCGATTTTGTGAACGCGAGCGTGCCTTCGGAGCCGACGAGTAAATGCGACAGATTGACGCTACCGTCGGTAGTGTACGGGCGCTCGCTTTGATTGCAGAATATGTCGAGGTTTTACCCGCCAACGCGGCGCATGACGGTGGGCCACACTCGCTCAATCTCGCTGCGATGTTTCAGTGCTAAAGCTTGCGCCAGATCGCCGATTTGTTTGGCGCGTCCTGTCGCCTGCGACTGCTCGCCGAAATTCGCAATGCTGCCATCCGACAACCATGCCTCAGCGCCCAAAACGTTGTGCACCATATTGCCGTAAGCAATCGAGCGTGACCCGCAAGAATTGTTGCCCGCCATGCCGCCCAATGTGGCCTGCGCGCTGGTCGATACATCGACCGGAAACCACACGCCATGCGGTTTAAGAAACGCATTCAGGTGATCCAGAACCATGCCAGGTTCGACGTTTACCGTACGCTTCGCTGCGTCATAATTCAGCACGTTACGAACGTATTTCGACGTGTCGATGACCAGCGCAACGCCCGTCGTTTGCCCGCATTGACTGGTACCGCCGCCGCGCGCCAATACCGGCACTTTCAAGTCCCGTGCGATGTCTAGTGCGTTTTGAATATCGTCAGCCGTCCGCGGCACAAACACGCCGACCGGAATCTGCTGATAGATTGACGCGTCGGTCGCGTAGCGAGCGCGGTCAGCGTCGGTGAAGAGCACTTCGCCTTGCGTGTGGGTTCGAAGGCGAGTGGCGAGAGGCGTAATTTGTGACATGGCGTGAGCGTATCAGCGAGCCACTGAAACCGCCGAAGTTGGTTTCGCCCGGTGCATGCAACAATGCGTCGGCAATAAGGAATCTCATCATGCTGCAACTCAATTTTCATCGCTCAGGCCGCCACCAGCTGTCGATCCCCGGC
The DNA here is from genome assembly GCA_038223495.1 of Burkholderiales bacterium. GTDB lineage: Bacteria > Pseudomonadota > Gammaproteobacteria > Burkholderiales > Casimicrobiaceae > Casimicrobium. The sequence goes on from JBBRGY010000527.1 coordinate 1,181, forward strand.
CCATCGCCCGTACCAGATCGTGTCGCTCGTGCGATAAGCCTGCCGACCATTGACCATCGCGGTCCTGAATTTGCCGGGCTTGGCCTCAAGGTGCTCTCTGGCATAAAAACCATTTTCAAGACGCAGCAACCGGTCATCATCTACCCGTCCTCGGGCACCGGCGCGTGGGAGGCTGCGCTAGTTAACACGCTGTCGCCGGGCGATCACGTGCTGATGTACGAGACGGGTCAATTCGCCACACTCTGGAAAAAAATTGCAGATCGCGTTGGGCTAAAGACCGAGTTTCTCGCTCCCGCAAACGATGCCGGATGGCGGCACGGAATTGACGCAAGTCTGATCGAAGCGCGCCTGCGCGAAGACGGAGCTCACGCAATCAAAGCGGTCTGCGTGGTTCACAACGAAACGTCCACCGGCGTCACCAGCAACATCAAGGCCGTGCGCGACGCCATCGACGGTGCGGGCCATCCAGCGCTTTTGCTGGTAGACACCGTCTCCGGTCTCGGCGGCGCCGATTATGAACATGACGCATGGGGCGTGGACGTATCCATTGCCGGTTCGCAAAAGGGCCTCA
>JBBRGY010000528.1:0-1749 GCA_038223495.1 Burkholderiales bacterium
CCAACCTGCCGGAGCCAGAAATTCAGACCGAAGCGTTGGCCGAGGACATCCCGATCAGCGTCATTTTTGAAGACGAACATTTGCTGGTGATCAATAAACCGCCAGGTTTGGTTGTCCATCCTGGCGCCGGCAATCGCGAGGGCACGCTCCTGAATGCGCTGCTGCATCACGCGCCGCAGTTGGCGAACGTCGCGCGTGCAGGAATCGTGCATCGGCTCGATAAAGACACTAGCGGCGTGATGATGGTTGCCAAAACTGCGCTGGCGCAGACCCATCTGGTGCGTCAGCTTCAGTCGCACAGCGCCTCACGGGAATACGTGGCGCTGGTGCACGGCGAGGTAAAAAAAGGCGGCACCATCGAGAACATGATCGGTCGCCACCCGAAAGATCGCACGCGGCAGGCGGTCGTGGTGTTCGGCGGCAAAACCGCGATTACGCATTACAAAGTGCGCGAGGCATTTGGCGGACCGGCGCTCAAAGGGCGGCATTACACGCTTTTGGAATGTCAACTGGAAACCGGTCGTACGCATCAGATTCGCGTTCATCTGTCGAGTCAGCAGCGCCCGCTGGTGGGCGACGCGACCTACGGCAAGCGCGGTGACGTGATGTTTGGTCGTCAGGCGCTGCACGCGTGGCGCTTGACCGTGGTGCATCCGTTTACTGGCGAGAAAAAGCGCTTCGTCGCACCGATGGCGATGGACATGAAAAACCTGCTGAAAGGGCTGCGCGCTGAGCGCGACAATTTGCCAGAGGAAGACGACTTCGATGACGATTTCGAGGAAGACGGCAATGAGTTTATTTACGTCCGTGATTAGCGCTTTGTGGTCCAGTTAATTCAGCCAGAATGGCTTGTCGCGGCGAACATTCATGCCGCGATGACGACGCGGCGAGGCGGCGTCAGCCCTTCGCCGTACGATGAATTAAATCTCGGTTATGCAACAAAAGATGATCGCGCTGCGGTCATGGAAAATGAGCGCTTGACGGCCGACGCGCTGGGCGTTCAAACCGACGCCATTCGCTGGGTCTACCAAGTTCACGGCGTTGAAGTTCATCACGCAGAATCGTTGTCTGTCAACGCGCCGTTAGGCGCTACAACGATCACCGGTGACGCCATTGTCACTCACACGTCCGGCCTCGTCTGCGGGATCAAAATTGCCGATTGCATGCCCGTTTTGTTCGCCGCGCGCGACGGTTCGGCTGTTGGCGCAGCGCATGCCGGTTGGCGCGGGCTTTCGGGTGGCGTGCTTGAGAACACTGTCGCCGCCATGCGCACTGATCCGGGCGAAATCGTTACGTGGATGGGGCCGTGCATCGGGCCTAACGCGTTCGAAGTGGGTGAAGAGGTGCGTGATGCGTTCGTCGAGCATGATGCTGGCGCCGCAGCCCATTTCTCGCCGCGCCAAATGCCAGGAAAGTTCCTTTGCGACATGTATGCGATCACCCGCTTGCGACTCGCTGCATTAGGCATTAATAAAGTGAGCGGCGGCAACTATTGCACCTTCAGTCAACCCGATCTATTTTTCTCGCATCGTCGAAATCCATTGACTGGTCGCATGGCTGCCTTTGTGTGGATCGACGCAGGCAGGGATTCCGCTTAGCGCGGCATCGCAAATCTCCGGGATAATTCGGGACTGCCTCAAACCGAAGTAACCAAGCGCGGAAATCCTGCCTCGGCAACCGCCGCCGTCGAGCGGCCGGCCGACACATTGGCGTGGATTGAGGCGCGCGTTGGCCATGCTGCCGCATTGC
>JBBRGY010000529.1:0-1742 GCA_038223495.1 Burkholderiales bacterium
CCAACGGCTCTACGCTAGTCAGACAAGCGAAAACGCTGAAAAACGCAGGTTTGCAGCGCATCACGGTTTCCCTCGACTCGATGGATGACGCGGTGTTTCGCGCGATGAACGATGTGGATTTCCCCGTTTCCGATGTGCTCAAGGGCATTGACGCGGCGCTGGCTGCGGGCCTCGCGCCGGTCAAGGTGAACATGGTCGTCAAACGCGGCGTGAACGATCACACCGTGGTCGAGATGGCGCGGCACTTCAGGGGCACTGGTGTCATCGTTCGTTTCATCGAATTCATGGATGTTGGCTCGACCAACGGCTGGCGCATGGACGACGTGATGCCGAGTCGCGACATCGTGGCCGCGATTGATGCGGACCACGCGCTCGTGGCCGTAGACGCGCACTACTCGGGCGAAGTCGCCGAGCGCTGGCGTTACGCTGACGGTAGCGGCGAAATCGGCGTAATCTCCAGCGTCACGCAAGCCTTTTGCAACACCTGCTCCCGTGCCCGCCTGTCCACCGACGGCAAGATTTACACCTGTCTGTTCGCCGATCATGGCGTGGACTTTCGCTCGCTGCTGCGCGATGGCGCAAGCGACGTCGAAATCGCCGCGTTACTCGCCGGGATATGGCAAGTGCGCACCGACCGTTACAGCGAAATTCGCACGGCGGAAACTGCAAAGCTGCGAAAAGTAGAAATGAGCTACATCGGCGGATAGGCCGAACATCGTTTCTGGAGCGGGCATTCGACGATCCTCAGGATCGTCTTCAGCCAAAATTGTCGCGTTGGAACGCGCGTACAGCTTTTCGCTGAAATGACGGTGGCACGTGGGCTAGACCGCCAAAAAATTAAAAGTCGCAGGAAATTCGCCTAAATCCGGACATTGCAACGCGGAAAGGTTGATTTATGAGGCTTGCGAGACAATATGAACCTTAGTTGCGATCCGCAAGTACCGCTGGCCCCATCCACGCGCTAGCCGGAAACCGTGCACTGGCATTCCCACTCATTCTTTTTTGAATCGATCCTCATGACTTATCCCAACGTTCAGCTCCTCATCAACAACGAATGGCGCGATGCCCGTGGCGGCGCAACGCTGCCGGTTCACAACCCGGCCGATGGCAGCCTCGTCGGCACCGTCGCCAAAGCCACCATCGCCGATCTCGATGACGCGTTAGCCGCTGCCGCCAAAGGCTTCGCCGTATGGAAAAACACACCCGCCGTTGAGCGCTCAAAAATCATGCGCGCGGCCGCGCAGTTGCTACGCGAGCGCACCGACATGATCGCCAATCTGATGACGCTGGAGCAGGGCAAACCACTCGCCGAAGCGAAGATCGAAATCGGCATGTCGTGCGACATCATCGAATGGTTCGCCGAAGAAGGCCGCCGGGTTTACGGACGCATCGTGTCGCCGCGCTCAATGGCGCAGCAACAAATGGTGCTCAAGGAGCCAGTCGGCCCTGTCGCCGCGTTTACGCCGTGGAACTTCCCGATCAATCAGGTTGTGCGCAAACTTTCTGCTGCGCTGGCCACCGGCTGCTCGATGATCGTCAAAGCCGCGGACGAAACGCCAGCGTCGCCTGCTGAATTGATTCGCGCGTTCGTCGACGCGGGTCTGCCCGCTGGCGTGGTCGGCCTCGTGTACGGCGAGCCCTCAGAAATCAGCAACTACCTGATCCCGCACCCAACGATCCGCAAAATCACGTTCACGGGTTCCACACCCGTGGGCAAGCTGCTCGCGTCGCTCGCTGGCAAA
>JBBRGY010000530.1:0-1717 GCA_038223495.1 Burkholderiales bacterium
TGCTTGGCGCATCGTACAAAGGGGTGATGCCTCCGTTCAAACAACTTAGTGATGCCGAGATTGCCGCGGTGGCGACCCACATCCGTTCGCAATGGTCAAACACCGCGAAACCCATCACCACCGATGCAGTGACCGCAGAGCGCAAAGTGAGTACGCGTGACACGCCATTTGATGGAGGCGCAGCACTCAAGGCACTGGCGGCTCCAAAGTAATGTGGCGCACCGCCAGCATCACAGTGTTGGCCGCGCTGTTGGCGTATGCGGCGAGCGCATGGCTGACGATGGACTTCAACGTCTGGACAGCAGAAGGCGCGCGCAGGCTTCACGTCGCCCGCGCCGAAGTACCGGTGCCGACTGTTGCGCTGCGTGGGCCGGAAATTGATGCCACGTTGCCCGCCTTACTCAAGCGCGATGGACAAGTCACCATCATCGACTTTGTTTACACCCGCTGCACGACCGTTTGTTTGGCGTTGGGCAGTACGTTTCAGCAGATGCAGTCGACACTGGCGGCGCTACCGCGACCGGAAAGCGCTGCAGCTCCGCGAGTGCAACTGCTGTCCATCAGTTTCGACCCCGAGCACGACACGCCCGCCGTTTTGGCAGCGTACGCAAAAGGTCTGAATGCCGATCCCGCAAGCTGGCGTTTCGCATCGCCGATTAACGCTGAAGGGCTTGCGAAATTACTTGGTAGATTTGAGGTTGTCGTCATTCCCGATGGCATGGGCGGCTTCGAGCACAACGCCGCTCTGTTGGTCGTTGACGCCCGCGGTCGCCTGGTGCGCATCTTCGACTACGCCGAGATGGAAGCGGCCATATCGTATGCACTATATCTTTCGATGCAATCAGCGCCCACTTCGCAAAAAGCAGCGAGCTGATGAACGCGTTGAAATGCGCGATTGATCGTTACGGGGCAGTCGTTGGGCTCGTCGCGCTCATCGCACTCGTCACTCAGCCGCTCCGGCATGTGCTTGAGGCGCAAATGTCGATGCACATGCTTGCGCAATTTCCAGCGCTAATTTTGACCGGCATGTTGCTCGCCGGAGCGCTATCGATAAAGGCTCGCGCGCAGCTCGCACAATGGAACGCGCACGGCATTGCTGGCTTAACGTTTGCGGCGCTGGTCCTGGCGCTGGCAATGATCCCGCGCCTGCTTGACCTCGCATTGGTTGATGCGAATGTCGAAATCGTCAAATTCGTCGCGCTGCTGCTTTGTGGTTCAGCGTTGCGCCTATCGTGGCACAACGCCGGCGTCATCGTTCAAGGTTTTTTCTTGGGCAATGTATTGCCTATGATGGCGATAGCCGGCTCGCTTTACGAGACGGCACCTGCGCGTGTTTGCAATGCCTACCGTCTCGACGAACAGCAATGGGTTGGGCAGTGCCTGACCGTTGTCGCTGGCTGCATTGCCGCCGTTTGGCTCGCACGCGTTTTCTGGAACATGACCGACAAACAGCGACCGGTCGCAGCCGTCACGACTGCGTCATTTCCTGCCCCGATCAATCGCGAAGCCATGGAAGCACCTAAGAGCTAACCACTTCGCGGCGCAGCCTCTACAGCAGCACGTGTTGTGTCATAACATCGAATGGCGTTTTTGAGTCGCCACGCACACTGTCGGTCTCGAAGTAATCGTTCCAGCCGTTCTCAGCGAGCACGCTGAGATAGGCGTCACTCATCGCCGCATTCGGAAACCGCCAGACACAAAAAAACTGATAACGATC
>JBBRGY010000531.1:0-1696 GCA_038223495.1 Burkholderiales bacterium
AAAGTTCGACTCGACGCGCAACCGCGCACGGTGTATTTCCCGCGTCTCGACAAGCTCGACACGTCGCTCTACATGCTCGGTTGGGGCGGCGCGATTACCGACGCCGAAACTTTGTTGACGCCCGTCCTGAGAAATCGCGGCACCAATGGCGTGGGTGATTACAACTACGGGAATTACAAGAACGCCAAACTGGAAGAAGCCGCCATTGCCCAGAGCAAAGAGGCCGACCCGAAAAAACGTGAAGCGTTCATCAAACAGGCGCTCCTCGCCCATAACGACGAGATCAATCATCTACCGCTACATCGCCAGGTCATCCCGTGGGCCGCGCGCAGCAATGTCAACGTCGTTCACCGCGCAGATAACTACTTGCAATATGAGTGGATCACGGTGAAGTAGCGCCTTAACGGCAATCCAGCGAAAACAGGCCGCTCAATGCGGCCTGTTTCGTCTCTGCTAGTCGTCACTGGTCACATTGGCGCGTCAATCGAGGTCATGAACGCACATGGGGCGGCACCACGTTGTCATAATGCGCATTCATTTCACCGAACAGAACGACGGATTGCATGATGAAATTGCGCACATTCAAACAAGTCTTTTTCCGGGTCTGCGCGGCAGCCGCGGTTGGGCTTTCGCTCGCGCAGCCTGCAATGGCGCAAACGGCGGTCACCGTTGTCGAGTACTACAACAAGGGCATCGCGGCGTATTTCCTCACCGGACGTCAGGATGAGCAAACACAGCTCGACGCCATCGCTGATTTTCAGCGCACTGGGATGAGCTTCGTCGCCAGTGCCTCGGCTGGAGCGATTGCACCGCTTGCACCAGTCTGTCGCTACCGCATTGATTTGCCCAACTCAGCATTTTCGTCACACTTTTACGGTTTACCCGCCGACTGCGCGCTCATCGCGTCTGCGGTGTTGAATGGGCAAGTAAATAATTTTTTTAATGAAGGTCTTGACTTTGCGATTGAGAAACCGATCGCAACGGGCTGCCCGGCGAGCTCGCCAGTTGCAATTTACAGAACGCTGCGCACTCAGTCGCCGGTCGATACGCCCAATCATCGCTACACCACGAGTCCTGCTAGCTACCTGGAGATGCTAGATCGCGGGTGGGTCGGTGAAGGAGCGGTGTTTTGTGCAAAAAGTGCGGTCGATCAAACGCCGCGCGTCGGCTTGATGGCGTCCGCATCCGTTGAGGATCGCTGTGTTGCGCCGCGTGTGGGTGCCAGTCCTTACACTTCCGTGGCCTACCCTGATCGGCCGGGAACGCTGGACGACGAAAAAAAATGGCTGCGCTCGTGGATCGACGAAACCTACCTTTGGTATCGCGAGGTTCCAGCGGTTGATCTTGCGCAGTACAACAGCACGGCTCCATTATTTACAGATCTCAAAACCCCAGTCAAGGTCATAACGGGTCGCGCTAAGGACGAATTCCATTTCACGCAAACCACCGAAGCCTACGAGGCCTCGGGTAGCGGCGTCTCGTACGGTTACGGCATTAGCTGGAGCTCCAAGCGCAGCACAGCGCCACGAGAATGGATCGTGGCTATCGTTGCCCCAGGCAGTCCCGCTGCCACTGCAGGGGTCAAGCGCGGCGACCGCATCATGGCCATTGACGGAGTCGATTTTGTCAATGTCGCCACGCAAAGCGGAGTGAATACATTGAATGCTGGGCTATTTCCACCTACGATTGGTGAAGC
>JBBRGY010000532.1:0-1695 GCA_038223495.1 Burkholderiales bacterium
TGACATAAACGCCCAAATGCGTTTGTGCGAGCGTGATCGCCGCGCGATAGATCTGCCGTGTGATTAATGGGATCGATGCATCGGCCTCAAGCGGCGCCAAGGCCTCAGCAGTGGCGCTCATGCGCGCAGCGTCGCGAGAGAAATTAAACCAGGGGGCGAGCATCGTCGCCGCCCGAATCCGGGAAGTTCCAGAGAGCCGCTCGTCGAAAACAAGTGAGACAAGCAACTCGCCGACGAGGGCGGACTCAGCGGCGTTCGTACCAAACAACAGACGAGCAGCCAGCAATCCTGGGAGACACTCAAGCGCCTCCTCGTCGCTCAATCGCGGGCGCAACGATTCGTACAGACTGTTGATCCGCAGAAATTCGCGATGCATGTCGCCAAAGCCGCTCCACGCCAAAATACCCGTGCAATAGACACCGGACAGCGCACGCAATTCCGCAGTAGCGTCGTCGTGTGCACGCGCCGTCTGCGCAATCGACATGAATTGAACGATCCCTGGCGTACCTTGTGTTTCGCGAACAACATGCGCCGCTTCAATTGCGACAGGCAGATCAAGCATGGCGGAGAGCCCCAACGCCCTGCACCAGTGCAGCACTTGCGCGCTACCAAAATGAGCGGAAAGGGGGCCTAACTCGCTACGCAGCACGTCCCCGGCGGCCTCGTGCGCGCCAGAATTGATGAGGGCGGTAATGGCTTGCGCAGTGGCGTCGATTCGCAACATAGGTAATCTGTTCCAGACCGCGCCGCATGGAGTGCGCGGAACATCCCGCGCTGGAAATCAGGCGAGATGGATTACCACATAGACGTAACGCCCCGATAGAACGTGACAAAACGCCCAGCCAGTGCTTGGCGTGGATCGCGACCTGACTACATCGCGACGAACCAAACGCCGTTGATCAAGCGCAGTTTGTAGTCGCCCGACGCCGCGCCGTCTTTGTTGCGTTCGGTGATTTTCGCTACGGCGTTGTCGCCATTGATAACGAGGCTATCGAACTCTGCTGTTTTCGGGTTTGGTGACATCTTCATGAATTCGAGAAAACGTGCAGCATCCGGGCCGTCAAGCGCTTTGACCTGCTCGGCGAGCATGACGCGCTTGAGCGCAGGTTTGTCGCCTGATCGCGCAGCGCGCAAAAATTCAGCCATCGCCTTTCCTTGTGGCGTTGCCCAGGCCACTTTGCCAACCGCGTCGGGCGCGTGCGGAGCAAGCATCGTCGTATCAAAACGTACGTCAAAGCCGAAAGTGTTTTTGAATTCCTTCTGCTCGCCACCGCTGGTCACGCGCCCAGCAAATGCCGTGGGCGTGAAGCGGGCTACTTCGGCTTTGTAGTCGCTCGTATTGGCGCCGCCCTTCAACGGCCCCACACTGAAGTCGACCGACCGAATTTTTTTGTCGTTATCAAGCGTGAGTTGCAACACTTGCACATTGTTGCTGCGCGTCTCGCTAGACCGAACAAATGTATCGCTGACAGCCTTCGCCGACAAAGGCTTGTCGGTGATCATGAGGATCGTTTCCGCTTTTTTGTCGGCGAGAGAGGTCGTCACTAAGGTGTAGGCATATTTGAGTTCTGTTTTGTTGCCGTTGACCGTGATGCTGCCGATTGCGGTGTTTTCGGCGAACGCTTGCATGCTTAAAAAACCTAGGGACAACAGCGCTGTAGCGCATGTTGCGAGGTTGAACGACCCGCGCAAAGA
>JBBRGY010000533.1:0-1572 GCA_038223495.1 Burkholderiales bacterium
GTGCGCCCGCGATTGAGGCTACGCTGTCGGGAGGGGACGTTTGGGCAGCGCTAAAGCCACAGCTTGTTGCTGCGGCGAGTGTAGGCGCGGCGGTGGCAGTCTTGCTCGTCGTTTTGGCGCGAGTCGCGCCCCCAGAGATTGCGAAACTCGGCCAAGCCTTCGATATTCCTCTCGCTGCGAAATTGCTATATGGCGGCGTGACCGAAGAAGTGATCATGCGCTGGGGTTTGATGAGCGCATTTGTCTGGCTGCCGTGGAGATTTATCCAGCGACGGAGCGGGCTTCCGCGAGACACGTACGTTATCGCGGCAATCGTATGCGCTGGCCTGCTATTCGGTGCTGGGCATCTTCCAGCGGTCGCTGCGATGGGCGTTCCGCTCACCTCGTCGGTGGTCATCTACATCGTTTTCGGCAATGCGCTTCCCGGCATGCTGTTCGGCGCGCTGTTCTGGCGTAAAGGACTCGAAGCGGCAATCATCGCCCACGCTTTGGCGCACGCCATCAGTGTCGCCGTTGGCGTGTAGGCAAGAAGGTACGCCGGACACCCTCAGGGAGATGCGTCATGCATGGTGATCAGGCGGCTGAAGGCGAAACTTCGCGTATACGCCCGACTGCAGAATAGCGTTTTAACTCAGCGCCGTAACAGGGACCAAAGCTCCATGCACGGCCCGCGCGGCATCTGACGCGAGGAACATTACGACGTCAGCCAGCGCTTCCGGCGCGACCCATTTCGCGGGGTCAGCATTGGGCATGTCGTTGCGGTTTTGCGGCGTGTCGATGATGGTTGGCAGCACGGCATTGACGTTGATGCCACGCTCCCGAAGCTCGGCGGCCATCGATTCGGTGAGGCGCATCACGCTGGCTTTGGAAGCGGCGTAAGCCCCCATCTGTGCGCCACCTTTTTGTGCTCCAAATGCCCCCACGTTGATGATCTTGCCTGTTTTTTGCTTAAGCATTTGCGGCACGACAGAGCGCGACGCATGCAGCAACGTGCGCGCATTGATGTCGAACAGAAAATCCCAGTTAGCGTCGGACGTTTCATGGACCGCCTCGCCCATGCGAAAACCACCCGCGATGTTGCACAGCACCTGAATGCCGCCGAATTTAGCAACTGCGGCGTGCACCATCTTGGTCACCTGCGTCTGATCGAGGAGATCAGTGACGGAGATCAGATGCCGAGTGTTATCGACGAAGCCCGCGTGTGCCATGTGCTCGCGCGAGCGATCAACCAGCACGACGTTCGCGCCATGCGCTACGAAGGCTCGCGCGACCGCTGCACCTAAGTTGCCGGAAGCTCCAGTGACGATAACGCATTGATTGTCGAAATTCATGATCGCGATCCGGTGAGAGTGATGCGCAATGATAGTCACAGGTCAATCGTGGGGTGTAGACCAGAGCTCGCGCCAGCATCCCGCTAGCCGTTGATGAGGTAGCTATACCGCGCCATGATTCATAGACCCTTTTCTTTTTTCCACGCCTCAAACCTGGCCTTGGTTTCAGCATTGGGCGGATAAGTACCAGCGAGTTTTGCGCCGCCCGCAACGAGCTCAAGTAAAAATACTTCCTGCACTT
>JBBRGY010000534.1:0-1556 GCA_038223495.1 Burkholderiales bacterium
TGCGCATGTACATCTGCTGGTCGAGCGCGTTGTAATGCGTGACGAAGGGCTTGGCCGCTGCACCGCCGGGGATCGGGTGCATCATCGGCGTTTCGACTTCGAGATAGCCGCGCTGCACGTAAAAATTGCGGATAAACGCGATCATCTTCGAGCGAATCTCGAAGGTTCGACGCGATTCAGGGCTCATGATGAGATCAACATAACGCTGTCGATATTTCATCTCGGTATCGGTGAGGCCGTGGAATTTTTCTGGCAGTGGGCGCAGCGATTTGGTGAGCAGACGCAGCGATTTCACTTTAATCGAAAGCTCACCTTTCTGCGTCTTGAACATCGTGCCCGTCGCACCGAGAATATCGCCCATGTCCCAATGCTTGAACGCTTCGTGCGTCTCAGCGCCCACGCCTGCGTCGTTGATGTAGAGCTGGATGCGGCCCGACATGTCCTGCACAGTCGCGAAGGATGCGCCGCCCATCACGCGCTTCAGCATCATGCGGCCAGCGATGGTGACTGTTGCGTTCAGAGCTTCCAACTCTTCTTTGGATTTTTCGCCATAGGCGGCGACGAGATCGGCAGCGAGATGCTCGCGGCGGAAGTCATTGGGGAACGCCTGGCCCTTCGCACGCATCGCAGTGAGCTTGGCGCGGCGCTCGGCGATGATGTGGTTTTCGTCGTGAGGGACCGGAGTTTGGGCGGTGTCAGTTGGATTCATGGCGAGTCGTTACGGTTAGCGGTTACGTTTAGGCTTCTGCGAGGGCGATGCCGATAGTTGTGATGCCGAGCAAACGAGCGGCGTCGCGTTGAGCGCGATCAGCGGTCACAAATGTGACCGATGGCAGGCTCGCGGCGATTGCAATATGCAATGCGTCCAGCGTTCGTAGCGCAATTGGGGCCACGCGATCAATCAGTTCGCGGGCGACCGACCAGCCCGACTGCGGCATTGGCGTCAAGTCGAAATACTCTGATGCGACATCAAGCTCAAACTGCGACCATGCGGCGTGTATTTGAGCGGAATTAAGTTCGCCAGTTCTGCTGCGCCGGGCGAGCATGCAACGTAGCTCTAGCCGGTTTAAGTCGCTCAAAAAGCTAGCTTGCGCGCCCGACAGTAAGTCGTCGACCTCGCCGCTGCCGGTTTCAGGCCAGTAGGCCTTTGCTAGCGCGCTGGTATCAAAATACACACGCATCGAGGTCAGCGGTCTTCGCGCATTTCAGCTAGCAGAACTTCGCTCCCAACCGTCTGAAACGGCATTGAGGCGCGGAGCTCAGCATGAGACTTCCACTTCGGACGCGGCTTCACCGGCTCAATCGGAAGCACGCGTGCAAACGGCTTGCCGTGATGGGTGAGGATGACCTCGCCCTCGGCTTCGAGCGTTTCTTTCAGGATTTCGTACCGCTGGCGGATTTCGCGGATGCCCAAGGTGTGCATGATTTTGGTGAGTTCCGTTTGTGACAAACTTCGAAAATTGTGCCACAAAAGGCCTTTGACGCACTCGCGAACCTATCAGCATTTTCGTAAAACCCACGCAGCACGGGGGTTAAACGTCAAAAATGTTAATAGT
>JBBRGY010000535.1:0-1552 GCA_038223495.1 Burkholderiales bacterium
GGCGCGTTATTCGGTTCGACCGCGTTGAGGATGACACTGATCTTTTTTGGCGAAACACCCCAGCCGCCGACGATGCGGCGCAGGTATTCACTCGGCACGATCACTTGATTGGCAAGGCGCAGCGGGAATGTACGAATGAAGTCAATGAAGCGCAGCCGGCCGGGCTTGGCCGCAGCTTGATATTCATCGATCGTGCCGCGGAACCACCCCCGACCAACCGCGCGCTCCCAGGCATAATCGCCCACGACTTTGTGGACCGCTGGCCGGCCCGCGAGGAGCGCCGCGAGTGACGATTCCGCGCCGAGGCCGTTCACGAAAACTAAATCGTGACGCAACGCTGTGCGTCCTATTTTCAAAACCGTCAGCGCGATTCGCCACGGCCAGAGCAAGCCGCGCCGAAGCCGCTGCACGCCAAACGAAAAACGTGCATCGTCGTGATCGAGACGATCGCTAAGACAGATTACTTCGACGCGATGCCCGCGCCGGATCAACGCCGAGGCGATGCGTGGCACGTAGCTCGCAGGTCCGCCGCGATCGGGCGGAAAGATGCCTGACACAATGAGGATTTTCATCGGGGCAGGACATCTTTGGGAACGATCGCGTGAAAACCACGCTGAAGCAGCGGCATCCAAAATCCCTTTCGCACTTCGCCGACGCTACCTTTGGCGGCACGAGCTGCAGCCGCACCTTCCACTTCGTAGCGCCCGTAGCCGGATGCTTGATAGTGGTAATAGTAACCACCCTGAGCGGGCAATCCGTTCAGGATGATTCCCGCGATTTTTGCTCCGCCTTCGCGCAGCTTTTTCAAAGCGCGCGCCACGGCTGCGGTCGGCGTGCTGCCCGCGCGAACGACGAGGCAAACGGCATCGACATGAGGGACAAGAAAAAGCGTCTCGCTAACCGCGTGCACCGGCGCGGTATCGATCACCACGCAATCGAAAGCCCTGGCCGCGGTCTGGATGAAGTCCGCAAGGTTGGCGTTGCCGATGAGTTCCGCAGGCCCTTCGAGTCTGGTGCCCGCTGGCAGCACGGAAAGGTGCTCGGTATCCGTGGGATGCACAGCTTCGGCGAAAGCACATTCACCGCGCAGGAGATTGCTCATTCCATGCGCTTTTTCGGTTTTCAAAAAAACGCGCCCGACGTTAGGAAGCCGAAGATCGGCATCGATCAATAAGGTGCGGAATCCTTGCTGCGCCAGCGCGCTGGCATAGTTGATCGCGCAAAAACTTTTGCCTTCACCGGGAATGGCGCTGGCAAAAAGGACGGTCTTCTTTTTACCCATCACCAGCAGCGACGTGCGCAAGCTTCGGAACGCTTCGGCCAGGGCGGAATGGGGCTTGGCAAGAGTAAGGCTGGGAGTTTCTTCGAGCTTGGGTTTTCCAGATTGCTTCGGGATTGCTCCGAGTGAAGTCACACCTAGAACGCGCTCGGCTTCGTCGATAGTCGTGAGAGAACTATTCAGCGCGTGCCGGCCCAGCACATAGCTAAGACTTAGCGCGCCCCCTCCGCAAAACGCGAGCAGTAGCGTCGCGGGTTTGTTCGGTTTAATCGG
>JBBRGY010000536.1:0-1518 GCA_038223495.1 Burkholderiales bacterium
ACCGCGTATTCCGTTTGAAGAGACGATTGTGTTTCAAGACGAATTGATCGTGGTCGCGGACAAGCCGCATTTTTTGCCCGTGGTGCCCGCCGGACGGTTCGTGCAGGAGACGTTACTCGTGCGACTTAAGCGCAGGCTTGGCATCGACACCCTGGCCCCCGCGCATCGCATTGATCGCGACACGGCGGGCCTTGTTCTGTTCACCATTCAACCGGAAACGCGCGGTGTGTATCACCGGCTCTTCAGCGATCGATTGATTGAAAAGCGCTATGAGGCGATTGCCGCTTTCGATCCGGACATCGTGTTGCCAGTCACGCGTCGCAGTCGTCTGGCAGAAGGTCCGGCCTTCATGCAAATGCAGGAAATTTCGGGTACGCCCAACGCAGAAACGCAGATTGACATCATCGAATCGCAGGGTCGATTTGCCCGCTATTCGCTTCGTCCCGTCACTGGGCAGAAGCATCAGTTGCGCGCTCACATGGCCGCGCTCGGGGTGCCGATTGTCAATGATCGTATCTATCCGAATCTGGTCGCGGAGGAGGCGATCGAGGACTACCAGAAACCGCTGCAACTGTTGGCCAAAGAAATTGCTTTTGTCGATCCGATGAAAGGGCAATCGCGACGATTTACAAGCCTTCAGCAATTGATGACGCTTGAAACCGATTTCAGCGCTTCGACGTGAAGCGAGCGGCACTTATTATTCGAGGCTAAATCTACGACAAGAGAAATCGCATGAACAGTTTGCCGGTCAATACGTTTAAACAAAAGCTGACCGCCAATAAGGTGCTGATTGGTTTGTGGTGCAACTTTGCGCATTTGCCGATCACCGAAATTGTGTCGCGATCGGGCTATGACTGGCTGCTGCTCGACATGGAGCATTCGCCGACTGACCTCGCGACCATTGGCATGCTCATGCTCGCTACCAAAAATTCGCCGACGCATGCCGTAGTGCGTGTGCCTTCGAACGATATGACGATGATCAAGCGGGCGCTCGATACCGGCGTGACTAATCTCATGATTCCGAACATTCGCAGCGCCGAAGAGGCGGCGGAAGCGGTGTCGTACACGCGCTTCGCTCCGCAGGGGCTGCGCGGCGTGGCGGGCAGCACGCGCGGCGGCGGCTACACCCGCTACAAGGACTATATGGCGCGAGCCAACGATGAAATTGGGCTGGTGCTACAGATTGAAACGCCAGAAGCGTTGGCTGAGCTTGATGCGATTTGCCGAACACCCGGCCTCGATGCCGTCTTCATCGGTCCGTCCGATCTTGCCGCGAGCCTGGGCTATCGAGGCCTCGCCAACGGACCGGAAGTACAGGCGGAAATCAGCAAGGCGTTTGCCATCGCAAAAGCAGCGAACAAAGCCATCGGCATTCTGAGCACCGATGGCAACGCAGCGAAATATCTGGAGCAGGGCGCGACGCTGGTTGGCGTTGGGACTGATGTGCATGTGATGGTCCGAGCGGCGGACGAACTGGCGGCGAAGTTCAAGGATTGGCAGGGGAAGTAAACGCCATCA
>JBBRGY010000537.1:0-1505 GCA_038223495.1 Burkholderiales bacterium
GCACATTCGCGGGCACCAATTGGGTCACATGTTTTCCAACGATGGCATCGTGCGGCAGGCCGTGCAATCGGCAGCCAGCGGGGTTCACGTCGAGCACGCGTCCGTCCAAATCTTCGACAAAAATCGCGTCGGGCGAAAACTCGAAGAGATCATGAAAACGTCGTTCACTCGCCTGGGCCGCCTCGTCCGCCACGCGCCGTTCAGCGATGCGTCGCTCCAGCGAATCTGCCATCTCGTCGAAGGCGCGCGCGAGCTGGCCGAGTTCCCCATTGGTATAATTTAAACCCGTGCGCGCACTAAGATCGCCCGCGGCCAGCTGCGACGTTGTGCGCAGCAACGCTTTTACTTTTGCCAGAATAAAGACATTCCCGAAGACCCACGCTGCGGCGAGAGCCAGCAGGACGACGGCACCGAGCAACGCTAGATTTCGCATCATCAGGTGATGGGCGTTGGCAAACGCGACACGCGCTGGGATTCCCACGCAAAGGTAGGCGTCCGCGTTACTCCCTCCGGAGCGCAACGGCGTGAACGCATTCAGCAGCATCACTCCATCCAGCCCCGGCAGTCGCGCCGTTCCCTCCCCTCGCCGCGAAAAAATTTGCCGTAAAAGCTCAGCATCGGGAAACGACTTGCCAACGAATTTTTGAGCATCGGGATGCCGCGCGAGCACCAGTCCTTTTGCATCAAAAATCACCATGGTCGAGCCGCGGGGAAGATTCGCTTGCGCCACGACTTCGTTGATCCACGCAAGTTCAAGCGCCGCGAAGACCACTCGTTCCACCTCCCCCTGTTCATTCAGAATCGGCTGGGCAAAATTTATCGTCGCCTTGTTGGTGATCCGTCCGATTTGATAATCGCCCATGGCAAAATCTTGCGTTTGCAGCGCGCGTTGAAACCAGGTCCGATCAAGCGCGGAGATCGGTTGACGAATCGGAATGGCGCTAGCGAAAATCATGCCTTCACGGTTGATCACCCCGAAGTTTGCGTAGAGCGGTTGTTTTTTCAGCAAAGGGCCAAGCAGCGCATTGCATGCGGCAGCGTCGCCACCGCGAATATCGGGAACATAAGCGAGTGCCATCAGTAATTGACGCGCGCCTTCAACGAAACGTTCCTGACTACCCGCCGCCAACCGAGCCACCCGCAAGGCCGATTCTTCGTCCTGACGCATCGCCGATTGTCGCTGCTCCAGCCCCGAATAAAGAACCAGTCCCAAAGCCGGCAGCACCGCGCACAGAACCAGCAAAAATAACCGTGAACGCAGCTTTGAAAAAAGCCGTGTTCTACTCACCTCCCCGCCTTTCGCTGACTAAACATCGTGACGAAAAATCACGATCAAACTTTGGGGCGGATTACTCGGTGAAGCAAGCTTGCTACAGAATCAATCGCCGCCTAAATAGGCCTGCTTCACTTTCTCATTCGCCCGGAGCGCCGCCGAGGAATCTTCGAGAATGATCCGGCCTGTTTCGAGCACATACCCGAAACTCGAAACCTCCAACGCCAGATTC